>NZ_JAKKRK010000011.1:0-103460 GCF_025654545.1 Shewanella sp. SM20
AGTTGAGGTAGATTTTTGATGCTTATCATAGCCGAGGTGCTCGTCCATTTCGGCATTAAGGGCGGCCTCAACCGTTATCTTTTTAAGCATTTGACTGAATTGATTTAAGTCTTCAGGTGTTTTAATGCTTTTAGCTGCTTCTTTAGCAAAAGCTTCAATATCTTTGTTGTTCATGAGTAATCTGCCTATCCTTGACTCTCTATAGAGTACTTTTTGATAAGCAGTTACACAAAATTAGTTACAGTCTCTATATATAAGCACTTTAGGCACTATAGAATCAGGGCTTATAGGAGATTTTAGATTCAGGTACTTAACTAAACTTTCAGAACCATACTTATCTTCCATCCATTGCAATGATTGTTGTGTAAGTGGAAGAGCTATAGCTGTCAATGCAACTAATATCGTAGCTATGTACGTTATGATGCTTACAGTGTTTTCAAGGGAGTTTTTGACCACGTATTCAATTGGCCCTCCCATATACAGTTCATTAAGCACTTCTAACGCTTTATAAAGATACTCCATCTAGCAACCCACTACCTGTATTATGAATCACATGCTCGAAGCTGCTATACTAGCTGCTCACCATAACCACTTTAGCTCATAGTACATTGAATATTTTCATATGGTCAATCAGACACTTAAATATGGCTCGCAATAAGTGTGATAGCTCACTAATATCGCTTCATGTAGAAACTGCAAGATCTAACTATTAAGCTATCTTATTTCGATTCTTAATAGTGGTTTTAAAAGTTATCTAGAATCAGTAAACATAATTTGAGGCAGGAACTACAATATGATTAGGAAGTCGCAGCGAAACATTATTAGAAGTAGTTGCTTTGTCGAGTCGAAGCACAGGTAACAAATGGCAAATAACGAGGCCTTAAGCTACCGTGTTTGGCGTGTACATTGTGCTTGTGTACATGTACGAGGATTGTATATAGAATAAGCCAGTTACTATTTTTCAAATAACTGACTTTCCTAGGGAATATGGTCGGTATGAGAGGATTCGAACCTCCGACCCCTGACACCCCATGACAGTGCGCTACCGGGCTGCGCTACATACCGAAATTTTTTAAGTGAATTGAATTATCAGCCTTGATTTATTCAGTTATAACTTAGTGGCTATTTCAAGATAATTTCTTCAATCACTCATCACCTAAGATACTGTTTATGGGGTTTATCTTAAGTGAGTCAGAACTGTAGCAATTGCCTTGCAACTGCGCAAGGGCTTCATTACATCTCTTTGATCGACTGCTTAGTTTATGTTCTGAATGACACAATTTTCGTCGATAACCGTTCGGAAATGGCCTCATCCATTAGCTATACGACTCATCAGCCTGTTACTGACCAGAATTCAGCCTATGTTTACCTAGATAAAGCGGTGGCACTATTCGTCGTCTCAATAATTCATCCCAATAATTCGTTTCTTTAATCCGTTCCCAGAATCAGTTTCTACAAATTCATTTCTGTTATGGTTTTATATTGGGGGCTTCAATTGAAGCTCTGGGATAGAGGCATTGGGTTTATTTGTGCCATAATCACAGACAGTTAACACAAGCAAATTTTCAAAGGGACTTTTCTTTGCATTTACCCGCCTTCCAAACCGCCCATCTCAGACTGGCCATTATTCTGGGTGTATTCGGCTTAGTCCTGAATCTTTTTCCCATCCCTTTATTCGCTAATGTGCAATTGATTCTCGGCAACGTGGCCGTTGTGATAGTGGCAATACTCTTAGGACCTTGGTATGCGTTGATCACCGCCCTATTTACCGCAACGGGACTCATGATCGTGTGGTCGAGCCCGCACGTGTATTTACTGTTTTTACTCGAAGCATTATGGCTTGGTTTTGCAAGGCGCCGAGATATTCAAATACTCTATGCCAGTGTGAGTTATTGGGTGTTATTGGGGATCCCGCTGTTAGCTATTTATGTGGCTGTCATTGCTAAAATGCCCGCCAGCCACATTCCTTTTACTGCGATAAAACAAGCCGTTAATGGCATGATTTACGCTGCAATTGGTGAACTCTGTGTGGTTGCTATTCCAAGCCTATGGCATTTTAAAGGCAAGCTGACCAATCTTAACCGACGCACTTTTAGCTCGCAGCTCAGTTACTTGTTCACCTTAATCATTACTGTGAGTTTATTAGTTTCGTCATTAGCATTTAATCACTTTTTCATTGATAAACAACAGGTGTTGATTAATCGCAATCTGGACGATACGGCAACTCATTTGAGCCATGCAACCGACAACTACCTCGCTTACAACACCCAAGTCATCGCTAGCACGGCCAAGTTTTTGAGTCTGTCGAACGCTGGCATCAATGAGTGGCAGGCATTGCTATCGAGCATACACGATAGCAATCAAGGCTTTAAAACTATGCTGATTGCGAATGAACAAGGCAATTTGCTCGCTGCCAGTCCAATGGCCAATATTGTGAACTTAGATCGCCTAGCAGAAATCCCTTCTGTGATGGATAGGGAATACTTTATCCAAGCGTTTTATAACCATAAAACCTTTGTATCACCCGCATTTATCGGCAGAGGTTTTGGTAATGACGTAATCATTGCCATCAGTGCCCCTATTTTTAGTCCAAATGCTCCCAATCAAGCCAGAGGGATAGTCGAAGGCAGCTTAGATTTACGCTATTTTTCCAGCATAGATAAACAAAACCTGCACCATGAGCAGCAATCTATTTTACTGACCGATGAGAACAATAATCTGATTTATGCCTCCGAGGGGTTAGGACTCGCACCGTTCACCCCCTTGTCATTCAGCAAAGGCAGCGAGATATATCGCGCCCGGCTTCAACTGATGAACCTGCATAATCTAGACTCAAATACCCCTGAGTACATCTATGCCCAGCATAAGTTAAACAATGGGTGGCAACTCTATGTTTTAGAACCTTTTGTGCCGCTTTTAAAACTGGCTGAACGCCAATATGTCAACACGGTAATTTTGCTGTTTTGCTCCTTAGTCGGTGCCTGTTTTATTACTAAAGCCATCAGTAAGTTACTGACCGAACCTCTATCCCTTTTAGCGCAGCATTTCGGTCCCGCTAAGCAAGAAAAAATCAGTGACGAGAAGTTTGAGCATGATCTACTCGATAAAAGTACCCCTAAAGAGATCTATAGCTTGTATGAAAGTTTGGCCTCAAACCAGCAAACCTTACTCGAACACCAACAAGAACTTGAACAAAAAGTACAGCAGCGCACCCAAGATTTAGAGGCCGCTAATGTGAAATTAAAGGATTTAGCCGAGCGCGATCCGCTGACGAATCTCTATAATCGCCGTTATACCGAACACCAATTCCCGCTCATCCAACAGATGTGTGAACGGGGTCAAGATGCTATGACACTTGCCATAATGGACTTAGACCACTTCAAACAAATCAATGATACTTATGGTCATTTAGGCGGCGACGAGTGTTTAAAAGTGGTTGCTAAACTCTTAACGTTACTCTTCAAACGGGATATTGATTTAATCTCGCGCTACGGCGGCGAAGAGTTTTTGCTGATTTTGCCTATGTGTAATGCCCTGAAAGTCGAAGCACATCTTAATGAATTTAAACAGCAACTCGCTGATACTGTGATCATCAATCCGCAGGATAATCGAAGCTTCAATGTCACGGCGAGTATTGGCGCTGTGATTGCCAATGCCACCTATAGCGACTCTTTAGAGCACTGGCTTAAGCAAGCCGACAATAACTTGTATCTAGCAAAGGAACAGGGGCGTGATCGAGTGGTTTGCAGCCTGATTGTTTAACTGGCGCTTGTTTAGGAGAAAGCTGTTGAAGAGGCAGTCGTTCAAAGGTAAAGAAGGTTTAGGCCAGATTAGCTGAGCGGCGTTCAATCACTATTGGATTGCGCAGCATTGTACTAAATGCTAGCAGGTTAAGCTGCATGGCTCTGCTTGATCCTGAGCGCACATTTACATAGTGTGATCATCAATAACCGCTCAGGCGTTATGACACTGAGCGGTTAATCAATCACAAAATCCTAGTGCATATGCGCAAGTCGATACTCATCCATGCGCTCGAGTAGATATGGGAAAAAGGGATTCCATTTCTGGCGCAACATTTCCGATGCCGACACGCTATATAAACCGCGCTCCCCCCGCGAAGCTGAGGCTCCAATTTGGATCCGATGTAAATCAGGCTGAATAACAGCGCCATAGAGGCCATCATCCACACCAAAGGGTAACGCAACATGGGACAAGGAATACACGCCAGCGGGCCAATACAAATCTAATGAACGCACTTCCTTACCTTCTGTGACCACGTTACCCAGCGCATCTAAACCAAAGCTGCGCGCTTGAACTTGCGTGGTTTCATTACTGATATTTTCCACCACAGTGCCACGATAATGTAACTCAGGGTTATTAATGTTCGCCAACAAGCCCGCAAGCGGATCATTGGACACCATCTTGGCATTTACATCGAGTCGGTTCATATCAAACAACACTAGCTCATGGCCTTTTTCAGGCAATGTTTGATACAGATTATTCACCACCGCCGCGGTTGAAACGGTTGCATCCACTACCGACTGAAAGGTGAGTATCGACGGAACTTGCGCCCGTTGCTGCGGCGTTAATCCTGCCAATAAACCTTGGTTACGCAGGGCTAATTGATAAACTACATCGCCCGCATTAACCGCAAAAGAGGTGTATTTAAAGGGATCGTACTCTACTTGAATACTGTTCCATTGCAGTTTATCCAGCTCCAACAATCGTCCTATCCAACTCTGCCAGCGTGCGGCCGCCGCAGATGGCGCTAGCCCTATCGCGGGAGAGATAAAAATCATTCCATCATAATCAGGGGCTTTATCATGGCTTATACGTTCTAACTCATGGTTCAGCGCGACGGCGGCACCCGTCGAAAAAGCCACCACAAATAATGGTTTATCTTTCAGAGTTTGCCGCATATGCGCTGTGGCTAAATTAACCGCTGCGGCCAGATCTTGCCAATAAAGCTCAGTCAATCCACTTGGAATCGTGCCATGCCCTGGCAATCTTAAACCGAGCACATGGGCTTTACCTTTAAAGTGCGCCGCCACATTGGATAGAGCATAGGGCGAATCCGACATACCGTGGAGCAGTAATACTCCAAATTCGGCATTAGCCACAGGCCATTCATAACTGCGATTCCAGTTTTGTGGCCAATGGGCAGGATCAGATAAGCTATTTTTGACATAGCGGTTCACTGGAGAAAATTCATTGGCGGGAATCTTTTTGACAACTTTACGCTCAACTTCGGCGAATAAGCGGTCTTCTAGCGCTAAGTACTCATTAAAATTGGCAAGTTTGGTATTGTAATGGAACTCATTTTTTAGCTCGACCGTATGCCAAAGTGACAGCTCAGGGCGCGCATTAAGAAAATAGATCCCTGTCGCGAGTAACGCCACCACTATGCCAGTACTTGCATACACTGCAGCTAAAAATAGGTGTTTTGTCGAACCTATGATGATGGCCTTCATCGCTGTTCCTACATGAAGATAAAATGTGCAACTAGATTATACGGGTAGATAAAAACATCCTTCAAACGTTTTACCGCGATAAAAACCACTAGTGTAAGCAGTACAATTTAATCACTCCAATTTAGTCACTTCAATTTAGTCACCCCAATTTACTCATCTCGCAATTTTATTAGCCGCATAGGCCTTAATCGGGTTAGGATCGAAAATAGTCTTATTCCAACGAAACTTATACGCTCTCGATGATAATCGGTAATCCACACGCTAGGTTCGTCTACTATCTTCCTACAGCGCCGCTGGTACCTGAGAGCTGGCATTACACTCAGCCAGATGCTGTCGCGACTCTTATAGCTCTCAATGGCAATCATTGGCGTAAGATCTTCACTATTATGGCAAAAGTCAGCGCGGTTGGAGAAGATTGGCGCAGCTATCGTGACCAAGTGTTACTCAAGCAAAATGAACTGCTCTGCATAGGCGGCACTGAATTGATGGCAAACGCGAAGATCCATCTTGTCGCGGGGCAAGTAGCTGCAAATGCTTTAGGGCTCACCATGTCCGTGAACGATTCCGGTGCGCAGCATTTAACTGCCCAAAATAAATCCATAACCGCACTTAAGCTGCCATCTTCGCTAGGACAGCATTTTTTACTCACGCCCTATTTGGATTATCGCCAATACCCAAACCAACTGATCGCCCTGACACGCCAACACTTAGCAACGCCAGAGCCCCAACACAGTGAATAATTCCATTATGATTGTGGTAACGGCTGTCACCACAGCATTAGTCACCAAATAACAAAGGCATAAAAAAGCACTCGTGAACAGAGTTCAAACGAGTGCATATTCAAGGACGATTCAGGGTTAGTCGTAAATGGTTGGAATAGGCTGACGTTTATGCTGTGTCGCCTTATAAATACCAATCAACTTGTCCTCAACCGCCTTGCCAACGTCTTTACCCTCAAGGAAATCATCGATTTGCGCATAGGTTAAGCCAAGCGCGACTTCATCTTCGAGTAAGGGTTTATTGTCTTCTAAATCCGCGGTCGGCGCTTTATAGACTAACGATTCTGGCGCGCCAAGATACGCGGCGAGTTGGCGAACTTGGCGCTTGTTAAGACCAAATAATGGCGCTAAATCGCAGGCACCATCGCCCCATTTAGTGTAAAAACCTGTGATATTTTCGGCGCTGTGATCTGTCCCCACCACTAACCCACCTACGAGTCCAGCGAGTTCGTATTGCGCTATCATCCGCATACGGGCTTTGACGTTACCCTTCACAAAATCAACCTTCGCCACATCGGGCAAAGGCAATCCAGCTTCGACTAACGCGGCAACAGCAGCGCTATGCACACCATCAACGCCTTGATGCACATTCACAGTGACCAACTTAGAGGGCTGAATAAACTGACAGGCTAATTGCGCCTCATGCTCATCTTTTTGGATCTGATAGGGTAATCGCACAGCGATAAACTGATAACCACCTTGGCTATTTTCTTGGTTTAAACTGTCCACCGCTAACTGACACAAACGCCCAGCAGTAGAAGAATCCACCCCACCGCTGATCCCTAATACCAATGCCTTGCTACGTGCTTCTTTTAGTTTGGTTTTAATAAACGCGACACGACGTTGCACTTCGAACTCAGGCTCTATGGCCGTGAGTACCTTCATTTCTCTTAAGATTTGCGCTTTCACCGAAAATTCCACCTTAAATTATCGCTGTATTTGGACTACCTGAACCCGACTAACGTTAACATTTATTCGCAACTGCCTGTAGTTAAAATTAGCGCTTGGCTGATTGATTGCTGATAAACGTCATAAAAATAAGGGCAACAACGGTTTGCCGTTATTGCCCTAGCGTAAATCAGTTAGCTTAATACAAATACAGCTATCGACTTATCTTTCCCAGTAGGATTCTTCTAAGCTATCTTCGCGCTCAGGTAAACCGCGGGATAAACGCGGGCTATGCTGGGCTAAGACTTCGTAGGCGACGCGGTTAGCGTACTTACACACTTGAGAAAACGAGGAATAACATAGGCCATCACGCTTATGTTTACTTGAGCCTGGCACGTTAGTCTTGTGGAAAGTATTGGCCGCCAGATCGTGCAATAACGCCGATAATGCGCCATCGCCAGCGCCATTAGTGTTACCGATTTTTTCTGGGCCGCCCATGTAAGGTGAAATGTGGGCAAACACTTTGATTGGTGTTTCACAGTCACTTTTAAGCTTTGGACGGGAAAATTCATAACGATTAAATTCAGGGATAGCACCCGGCAACAGCGTGTGAGTCGTTTCGCGTTTTTCTGAGTCCTCGGTATAACCCGCAGTATAAAGCCCGATTGGACCCGCTGTGGTTAATACCATGTCGCACCATTCCAAGGCTTTTTCACTGGCAAGTAGAGGATCGCGTGAACCCGTTAAGGCTTCACCTTCGTCTTCATTCATCGCCAAAATGGTGACATGTTCTTTGATGAAGTTTTGCCACCATTGCGGGTCTTCTTCAATCAAGAAACGCGTGCCTAAGGTTAATACCACGGGAACTTCGGCGGCTTTTGCATATTCGATAGCGCACATGGCCGCATTGGTAATACGGTCGCCATCACTGGCGCGCATCAAATACGCGGTCAACACTAAGGCTGAACTGCCCTGCACCACGTCTTTATCGATAAATTCAGGTGTGAGTTTATCCATAGCGCCTTTGCTGATCGCAAATGTTCGCTCGCCGCACTCAGAAATCAGGGTAAAACAGCGACCGATAGGACCATCTACAGGTTGTAGAAAGTTAAGGTCGACTTTAGAAGAGGTATTACATAAATAGCGGTAGGCGTAACTGCCCACTTCGATATTCTGACTCATTACCCCAAACAGCACTGAACGGTCATCGGCCAGAATAGAATAGTTGTGCACTGTGTTACCAATAGTGCCACCAGCAAATTCATCGCTAATCAAACCATGAATTTTTAACTCAGTGTAGAGTCTGTGGGCCTGTTCATCATTGATCAAGGTAGAATTGCCTTTGGGCAAGCCATAACGGCTCAGCAATTCGTCTTCCACTTTCGCTTCGATATCCACTAAGGTTTGATCAATACCGCTGATATAGGTCGCAAACGGCTGAGGCTGTTGAGTCAGCTGTTCAAGCAGCGGATCTCGGGTTTTAACCGGAAAATAATGTTTAGATTTACGCTGACCGGGAAACTTCATAGTGGCTCTCTTTTCCTGGCATCCATGCTAATTGGCGTCTGCCGAGGCGGTCAAGCCAAGCAGCATCCTAAAAATATTGAGTCTAGGCTAGCGAGACAAAAAAACCACCCCTTAGCCGGAAGGGCGCAGATTCTATCACAAAATCAGTTCGAAGCCAGTGCTCCTATACCCAAGATACCGCTTGTTCTTGGATTAATTGCCGTAATAATTCAATGTGTAACTCATCGTCGTTCAAACAAGGGATAAACCGATAGTCGCTGCCACCCGCATGTAAAAAGGTTTCCTTAGCACCAATGGAGATTTCTTCTAAGGTTTCGAGGCAATCGGTCGCAAACGCAGGGCAAATCACATCGACACTTTTGATCCCTTGCGCAGGTAACTCGGCCAATAATTGATCGGCGTAGGGCGTGAGCCATTCTTCGCGGCCAAAGCGCGATTGGAAACACACTTGCCATTGCGACTCGCTAAGCGCCAGTTTTTGCGCCAACAGTTTAGCCGTGACAAAACACTGCTCACGGTAAGGATCGCCCTCTTTCACATAACGCAGTGGGATACCATGAAATGACAAGAGCAACTTGTCGGCCTGCCCATGGGTTTTCCAGTGGCGCGTCACACTGTGTGCCAGCGCCGCAATATAAGCGCTATGGTCAAAATAGTCTTTATTAAAGCGAACCTGCGGCATGTCACGCACGGTTTTAAGATAACGGGCAACAGCATCGAACACACTTGCCACCGTCGAGCAGGAATATTGGGGATACAAAGGCAGCACAATAATGCGCCCTGCCCCTTGATCTTTCAGGCGTTCAAATCCCGCATCGATGGAGGGATTGCCGTAACTCATGCCCAGTTCAACCGAGATGGTCTGGTTAAAGGTTGCACTTAAGTCCACCGCCAGTTTTTGTGCTTGGCGTGCACTTATCACCATCAAGGGCGAGCCTTCCGGCGTCCACACGCTTTGGTAAAGTTTCGCGACTTTAGCCGGACGGGTGTTGAGAATAATACCGTTCAACAGCGGTTGCCAAATCCACGGCGATAAATCGACGACACGGGGATCACTTAAAAACTGCCTTAAAAAGCGTTTAACGGCCTTAGGACTAGGTTGATCAGGCGTGCCGAGGTTAACCAATAACACACCAAAAGCAGGGGAAGGATTCAACGTTAGGCTCATGGTTAATGAAGTTCACTTGGAGGCTAACATTGCGATACCCATAAAAAAAGCCTGCATCGGCAGGCTTTTTCTTAATATGAGAACTTGTTCTCGTAAATTAACCTTTATTCGGTTATTTCAACACTCTAGCTAACTGCTCACTCACGGCCGCAACCGATTGAGTACCGTCAAACTTGTTGTATTGAGTTTGGCCAGCGGCAGCCACTTTACCGTAGTATTCAACGAGCGGCTTAGTTTGCTCGTGATAAATCGCGAGGCGTTTACGCACTGTGCTTTCTTCGTCATCTGGACGAATAGCTAAATCTTCGCCCGTCACGTCGTCTTTACCTTCCACTTTAGGTGGATTGAAAACCACATGGTAAACACGGCCAGAACCTGGGTGAACACGGCGACCGCTCATGCGCTTAACGATTTCTTCGTCTGGCACGTCGATTTCAATCACGTGATCAATGCTAATACCGTTTGCCGCCATCGCATCCGCCTGTGGGATAGTACGTGGGAAACCGTCTAACAAGAAACCTTTAACACAGTCTTCCTGTGCGATACGCTCTTTAACCAGACCGATGATCAGATCATCAGAAACCAGTTGACCAGCATCCATCACTTTTTTCGCTTCCAAACCCAGTGGAGTACCCGCTTTTACCGCGGCACGTAACATATCACCAGTGGAAATTTGTGGGATACCATACTGTTCCATAATGAACTGGGCCTGGGTACCTTTACCGGCACCTGGGGCGCCCAATAGGATAATGCGCATCTCAAGAGTCCTCTTTTCGCATTGATATTCTTCTTAGGGCGGCGATCTTCGCACATCTGGCCGCCATTGAGAAGGGTTTTAGCTTCGACTTTAGCCTCAGAAACCGCAAATAAACTGCGGTTACTAAGCGATTTTTTTCATTAATAGAGCAAAGTATAGAGCTTACGGCGGTATTGATTGGCTATGGGATTACCTTGGCCAAGTGCCGTTAATACTTCCATAAATACTTGTTTTACTGTGCCATTTTCAGCACCTAAATCTTTACTGAGCACACCGAATAACAGTTCTAATGCTTCATCATCGCGGTGGGCAGCATGCAATGCCTTACTCAGCTCGAGTAATAACACTAAATCTGTTGGATTTTGCTCAAACTTTTGCTGCAAATCGCGAATTTCAGGGGTATCCGCCGCATCTAAGGCAAGTGCGAGCTTAGCTTTTAAACTCTGGTAGTAACCATCTTGGTCAGCAAGCCCTACCTTCTCAAGCATGGCTTGTGCTAACACTAATTCGCCCTGCATCAGATACACATCGGCAAGCACTAGACTCACCTCACCCGCTTGATTTGACCCTGTATGTGCTTCTTTAAGCAACACAGCTGCAGTAGCAAGATCTTCTGCACTTACTTGACTCAAGGCGAGCAATGCTTTGGCCTGTGCTAACTGTAACTGCCACATAGGCGGCAAATGTTTATCCAGCATAGCTGTGACTTGCGCCGTATCTTGCAGGCCAGCAAAACCATCGACAGGCTGACCTTTATCCAATACTAACGTGGTCGGTAGACTTTGAATGCGAAAGTAATTGGCGATTTCTAATTCGGCTTCACAGTCGACTTTAGCGAGCACGAAACGACCCGCATTTTGCGCGGCAATTTGCTCTAAGGTGCGCAGCATAGCCACACTTTGTTCCTGTGGCTGTGCCCAAAATGCTAACACCACGATCTGTTGCATCGAGGCGTCAACCACTTGCTGAATATTGTCTTTAGTCAGGCTGAGGATATTGTCCATAGTATTCCCTTAACGTTTAAGGCCTCAATCATGGGAGGCCTTATTCTTTTAAAACTAAGCGTTAGCACTCAGTTTCAACGCGCTATTTTAAAATCGTTGTCTTAACAGCTTGTATTATCGCTAATGAATTGAGTGACAGGCTAGGCGCAAACCACTCTTCCTGCACTAGAAACAATATCGGGGCCGTTCAAAGAAGGGCCCCGATAGTCATTTACTTCATGTTAGCCAGTAACATTTGGTTCATCAGCTTGATAAAGGCCGATGGGTCCGCAAGGCTACCTTTTTCAGATAATTGCGCCTGTTGCAGCAGCAGATTTGACCAATCCGCGAAGACGGCTTCATCTTGAAGATCATTTAAGCGCGATACTAATGGGTGCGCTGGGTTGATCTCAAATGTCGGCTTCACTTCTGGCACAGGTTGACCCGCAGCTTGCATCAGCTTAATCATCTGAGTCGACATTTCGCCTTCACCCGCCACCACACAGGCTGGGGTGTCAGTTAAGCGTGACGTAACTTTCACATCCGCAACGGTTGAGCCTAATGCCGCTTTAATGCGTTCAACTAAAGCTACCGATTCTTGCTCAAGCTTTTCTTGCGCTTCTTTTTCAGATGCATCTTCCAGCTCGCCAAGTTCTAAATCACCACGGGTCACTGAGTGCAGTTGTTTCTCTTTGTACTCAGTTAAGTGGTTGATTAGCCACTCGTCGATACGCTCTGACATCAGTAAGACTTCAATGCCTTTCTTACGTAACAACTCTAAATGTGGGCTGTTAGCGGCGGCTTCATGGCTGTCGGCAACAATGTAGTAAATCTTAGTTTGACCTTCTTTCATGCGGCTGATGTAGTCATCAAGTGACACAGTCGGCGCAGCACTGCCCGTATGGGTCGAGGCAAAACGCAATAAGCCAGCAATACGCTCACGGTTGGCGAAATCTTCCGCAGGCCCTTCTTTCAGCACTTGCCCAAATTCAGCCCAGAACTGTTGATATTTTTCCGCATCGTCTTTCGCCAGTTTTTCCAGCATGCCAAGCACACGTTTGGTGATACCAGTACGCATCGCTTTGGTCACGTGGTTATCCTGCAGAATTTCGCGGGATACGTTCAGCGGCAGATCGTTTGAGTCAATTAAGCCCTGCACGAAGCGCAGATAAGATGGCATAAATTGCTCAGCGTCATCCATGATGAACACACGTTGCACAAACAGTTTTAGGCCGTGTTTACGGTCGCGATTCCACATATCCCAAGGCGCTTTTGCAGGAATATACAATAGGTTAGTGTATTCTTGCTTACCTTCTACCCGATTATGACTCCACAGTAGTGCGTCTGTGTAATCGTGGGAAATGTGTTTGTAAAACTCTTGATACTCTTCGTCACTGATATCAGCTTTATTGCGCATCCACAAAGCCGTGGCTTTGTTCATGACTTTCCATTGACCTTCGGTCGCAGGAATTTTTTCGCCATCAGGACCATCACGCTCTGGCGAGCCTTCTTGCCACATTTCGACTGGCACAGAGATATGATCTGAGTATTTAGTGATGATCGAACGCAGGCGCCAATCATCGGCAAATTCTTTTTCTTCGTCACGCAGGTGCAGCGTAATTTCAGTACCACGGCTCGCCTTAGTGATGGTATCAACGGTGAAGTTACCCTCGCCTTCTGATTCCCACAATACGGCTTCATCGGCCTTATGACCAGCAGCACGGGTACGAACGGTGACTTTTTTCGCCACGATAAAAGCCGAATAGAAACCGACACCGAACTGACCGATTAGCTGGGAATCCTTTGAGGATTCGCCCGATAGATTCTTAAAGAAATCAGCGGTGCCTGATTTTGCGATTGTGCCTAAATGCTCAATCACGCCGTCGCGGGTCATACCCACGCCGTTATCTTCGATGGTCACAGTGCCTTTTTCTTTATCGGCACTGATACGGACTCGCAGTTCACCGTCGCCTTCATAGAGTGCGTCATTGGTCAACGCCAGATAACGCAGCTTGTCCGCCGCATCCGCAGCGTTGGAGACCAGTTCACGCAAGAAAATTTCTTTGTTGGAATACAAAGAATGGATCATCAAATGCAACAGCTGTTTGACTTCTGTTTGAAAACCATGAGTTTCTTGTTGTGACATGAAATTTTCCTTTATTTGTTACGCAATTTGGTAAAAGTAACGCTTAGTGTTTACTAAATGGGGCTCCAAATTTGCTTTTCAAGGGCAAGGGCTAAAACGAGGTTCGAATGGCGAAAAATAAGGCGCTTGATGAATACCAAGCGCCTATATGTATGCTTTCAACATCAACCTGCACGAGGCGTTAGTCTTGGGCTAATTCTTTTTCTAACTGTTGGGCGATAGCTTCGGGCGATCCGCTGTTGCGGGCAAAGAGTCCATAAGCGGCGGGGATCACGAAGATAGTGAATAAGGTTGCCAGTAAAATCCCCGACAACACCACTACACCAATCACAAAACGAGTTTCAGCACCCGCGCCTACCGCCAATACCAATGGCACGGCGCCAGCTGCAGTGGTGATCCCTGTCATTAAGATAGGCCGTAACCGCTGCGCTGACGCTTGAATAATGGCCTTATCAAAATCAACGCCTTTATCCCGCAATTGATTAGCAAACTCGACAATCAAGATGCCATTTTTCGCGGCTAACCCGACCAGCATAATAATGCCTATCTGACTGTAAATATTAAGACTCTGCCCCGTAAGCCACAAACCAATTAAGGCTCCGACGGTAGCCAGCGGCACAGTAAGCATGATCACCACAGGGTGGATATAACTCTCAAACTGCGCCGCGAGCACGAGGAATACAATCCCCAGTGCGAGGATGAATACGAAGTACATAGAGCTACCCGACTCTTGATAATCGAGGGATTGGCCCTTGTAGCTAATCACCGCTTCCGCTGGCAAATAGGTACGCGCCAATTGATTCATGTAATCAAGGGCTTCACCCAGACTATAGCCATCTTCTAAACTGGCTTCTATGGTGATCGCGCGCATACGGTTGTAACGGTTCAGCGAACTAGCGTCGGCAAACTCCTCCACAGTCACTAAGTTAGACAGCGGAATAAGCTCCTGACTGCGCTCGGAACGAACATAGATATTTTGCAGATCCGCCGCAGTATTTTGATTATCGCGCTCGCCTTCAACGATCACATCGTATTCTTCACCGTCACGCATAAACGTCGTCACTAAGCGTGAGCCCAGCATGGATTCCAACGTACGGCCAATGTTTGAAATCGACACTCCAAGGCTCGCGGCTCTGTCTCTGTCGATGACGACACGAAGTTGAGGCTTAGTCTCTTTATAATCATGATCTAATCCCAATAATTTGGGATTCTGTGCCGCCTTTTGCATCATGACATCGCGCCAGCGGGCAAGCTCTTCGTAGCTAGGTCCACCAATCACAAATTGCACAGGTTTACCTACGCCGCGACCAAAGGCTTGGCGCATTACAGGGAACGCTTGCACCCCGGCGAGATTGGCAAGACGCTTATTAATGTCGACGATAACTTCCTTTACTGGACGACGTTTGCCCCAATCTTCCAGTACTATGATTGCCATACCGTTAGAGAAATCCGCCGCGCGGCCAAAGCCACGGGGGGCACGAATGAGCAGACGTTTGATATCACCCGTTTCGACCAATGGCATCAAGCGGTTTTCCACTTCATTCATATAGGATTCTATGTATTCGTAACTCGCGCCCTGTGGCCCGTTGACCATCAAGAATAACGAACCACGGTCTTCCTGTGGCGCAAATTCTTGCGGTACTTTTTGGACTAAATAGACACTAGAGCCTAATGCGACTAACACCAGAATCGACACCAATATCGGGTGGGCCATGGCGGATTTTAAGGACAATTGATACCGGTTTGACACTTTTGTCATTATGCCGTCGACCTTACGTACCAACCAAGAATCCTGCGAGCTCGGCTTAAGCAACTTAGAGCACATCATAGGCGTGAGTGTGAGCGCCACTAGGCTAGAGAACAGGACCGCCGCACTCATGGTCACAGCAAACTCTTTAAATAATTTACCTAAGTCACCCTCAAGGAAAGTGATTGGCATAAATACCGCGACCAACACGAGTGTGGTCGCGATAACAGCAAAAGCCACTTCACGCGCACCGAGGAAAGCAGCTTTGAGTGGGGAATCTCCTTCTTCGATACGTCTATGGATGTTTTCCAGCATCACAATCGCATCATCCACCACCATACCGATGGCGAGGATCATCGCCAATAAGGTCAAGAGGTTAATGGTATAACCTAGCGCATACAGCACAATAAAGGTGCCGAGCAAAGATACTGGCACAGTGATCGCGGGGATTAACATAGCGCGCACACTGCCAAGGAACAGATAAATCACGATAATCACTAAAATCATCGCTGTGAACAGGGTTTGATACACTTCTTTAATCGAGGCTTCGATAAACACTGAGCTATCGTAGCTGCGTTTAATCGACATCCCCGCTGGCAAGGTCGGGTTGATTTTGTCAACCAGCGCATTCACTGCGCGCGCCACTTCTAACGTATTGGCGGTTGACTGTTTAGACACGCCTAAACCTATCATTGCCTCTTTGTTGCCACGGAACATAATCCGCTCTTCATCAGAGCCAATTTCCACCCGTGCGACATCGCTCAGTTTGACTAAATAACCGTCTTCCCCTTGGGTGATCACTAAATTTGCGAAATCTTCGGCAGTGCGATAACCCCGCTCCAGTCGCACTGTAAAGTGCCGCTCCTTCGACTCTATCGAACCAGCAGGTAACTCGACGTTCTCAGCTCTGAGCGCGGCCTCAACATCGGCAACCGTTAAACTGCGAGAGGCCAAGGCTTGTCTGTCAAGCCAAACGCGCATGGCGTAAACCTTACCACCACCAATACGCATCCGCGCCACACCATCGACCACCGAAAAGCGGTCCGACAAATAACGGTTGGTGTAATCGGTCAATTCTAGGGTCGTCATTTGATCTGACACAAGATTGAGCCACATGATCACTTCATCACTGCCATTGGCCTTTTGTACTTCTGGGGGATCAGCTTCATCGGGTAAATTGTCGAGTAAACCTGAGATCCTGTCGCGCACATCGTTAGCTGCATCTTCAATATTACGACTAATATCAAACTCTAAGGTAACTGATGAGCGGCCATCACTGCTCGATGAACTCACGTGACGAATGCCTTCGACGCCACTGATCCTGTCTTCAATCAATTGGGTAATGCGGCTTTCCACCACGGCAGCACTGGCACCGCGGTAATTCGTGTCGATAGATACCACTGGCGGATCTATGTTTGGGTATTCACGCAGGGGTAATTTATCAAAGGAGACAAGCCCGAAAGCGACCAGCAGCAAGCTGATCACTGAGGCAAATACGGGACGTTTGACCGAGAGATCAGTAAGGATCATACACTTGGCTCCGCGTTCGTATCGGCAAGATAACTAAACTTTTCCGCGAACTCAGTTTGCACTTTATCCCCAGGATGAACTTTCAGTAAGCCGCGGATCACCACGTTTTCGCCCAAGGCTAAACCGTCTAAGATCTCCACCCAGCCACGGGTGCGAATCCCAATAGTGACTTGTTTACGTTCAATCACCTTGTCAGCATTGACGCTGTAAACATAATGGCTGTTTTGGATCGGGATAATGGCAGATTCAGGCAACATCAAGGCCTCGCGGCTACGCTTGATGAGTTTGACCTTCATCAACATGCCCGGTAATAAACGCAGCTCAGGATTGGGGATTTCGGCGCGAACGATCACTGTGCGCGTGGTTGGATTCACGCGGCTATCAATCGATGTCACCACACCTTTGAAAGTCACATCAGGGAAAGCGACCGCTTTGGCTTCAACCTTTTTACCTGGCTCTAAATCTTGAATAAAGCGCTCTGGCACTGAAAAATCGAGCTTAATGGTAGAAATATCATCCAATGTCGTAATCACAGTGCCGGGTGACACTAAGCTGCCCACACTGATTTGACGTAAGCCTAAACGACCATTAAAAGGTGCCAGAATACTGCGATCATTGAGTGATGATTGCGCCTGTTCGAGCTCGGCACGGGTGGTATCAATAAGAGTTTGTAATCTGTCGCGCTCTAACTCGGCCACAGTGCGGCTAGTCACCAACGAACTGATCCGAGCTAATTCACGTTGATTATCACTGACTTTGACTTGCGCGGCTTTAACCTTAGCGATCTGCTCAGCATTTTGCAGTTGGACTAATAACTCGCCCTTTTTAACAATATCGCCGTCGTCAAATTTAAGCGCTATCACCATGTCGGTGACTTTAGGCGTTATCGTTACAGATTCTGCGGCTTTATTGCTACCAATAGCTTCAACTTCATCGCGAATGGGCGCCATAGCGGCAGTGGCAATCACCACATTAGGTATGAGTTTAATCTGGGCTGCAGCAATCTCTTGCGGTTGCATGGCTTGGTATCCAAACCATGCCGCGGCCAATATGGCGATTATTAGAATAATTTTTTTCATCGGGCTTCCAAGGAATGACTCGCATTAATGACGGCTAGTTTACTCACTCACATCATCGCATCAATACGTTTTACTTTTTCTTACAAATTACGCTGATAGCGCAAAATATGTATGATTAAGTGTCTTTGGCGATATCAATGGTTGAGTTGCCAGAATGCAGTTCGATAACAAGGTTGTTAAGTGATTAATTTTACTTATCACCAGTAACTCAACATTTATCACTAAAACCATTTGAAAAAGATTGGTATATAGATAATTAAATCCTGAAACACAGATCGCCTAGATAATCGACAACTCCCTGCTTAAAACTCAAATCGCAGCCAATAAAAAAGGGCGATAATTCGCCCTTTTCTAGTCAACTGCTGAAATTAACGTATTTGACGTTCTTCTTTCATCAGGTTTGACAGTGACTGGTACACATTGCTAACTACTTCATCGCTTAATGGCTGATCTTCGCCATCGCGAAGGAAGATTTTCGTTTCTTCTGGAGTATCACCATCTTCAAGCAGTAAACGGTAGCTACCTTCTTTCAGTGCTAACTTATCTTCGCCCCACAATGAACTCCAGAAACCAGAGTTATCGTCAAACTTGATAAAGTACAATCCTTTAGCACTATCCATATCGGCAATTTCAAAACCCATTTCTGGTAGCACTATGCGTAGACGATCCCACACTTGCTTGTAAGAGGCTTTAGCAGACCAGTAAGCTTTACCTTCTTCAGGCGTTACGAGATCAACATTAATACCTAAGGTTTGCTTCAAACGATTCGATTGGATCGCTTGGTCGCGCTTAACGCTGATATACGCAATGGCGCTGTTCAACATATCAATAGTGTATCTTTGCTTATCTTCACCGCTTAATAAAACTTGTTGCGCTTTATCGTCGTAGAACTCTTCGTGTTCAACTAAGTGAATAACGATATTTGCAGTGCGACCATGTGGACGCGTTTCCACGTCAAAACGATAGCGTTGGCGCAACAGATAAACTTTATCCGCACCCCACATGCTCGATTCAATCACTTCACGGCTTTCAATCCAATCGGTTTCTATGTTGCCTTTGTCAAAATCACGGCTACGAACAGCAATACCTTTTTGAGCAAAGAAACCATCTAAGTTTGTGAAGATTTCTTGTTTCAAATCCACAGCATTGTCGATGGATTCAACCACGATTTTAATGTTGTCACTGCCCTCTTCCACATGAGTACCTTCCGCCATTGGCAGTACTTGCAGTGGCGGACGGATATCTAAGTTTTTGCCATACAGCGAAGCATTCACTTTAGAACCCAGTGCTGGTACATCGAATTCTTTATTGTAGGGTGGCGTTTTTAATCCGGCAGGGATCTTAAGCAAAGGCGCTTGCTCAGCCTGAACATAGTCTTCAGTACCATTCGCTTGACGGCGATCGAGTGGCGAACTACAGGCTGCAACGGCAGCAACTAAGATCAGTGGGGTGACTTTCTTTAACATTAATTATTTAACCTCTATCTGGGCACGAGTCATTGCTTCTATCAACAGACCATGACATTGCTCAGAAAGTTCAGTCAAAGGTAAACGAATATGGCCACATTCAATCAAACCCATACGATGGGCAGCCCATTTAACTGGGATAGGATTGGCTTCACAAAAGAGTGTGCTGTATAAACCGCGCAGTGGTGTGTCTATGCTCAGCGCAAGCTCAGCATTGCCGGCAAGCGCCGCATCACACATAGCTTTAAAAGCCTTTGGTACTATGTTGTTAGCCACAGAAATTACGCCATTTCCACCTAAGAGTAAAAACTCTCTGGCAGTGGCATCATCACCGCTATACAAGAGGAAATCGTCGCCGCACAGTTCGCGCAGACGTTTTACACGGGATAAGTCACCGGTCGCCTCTTTTACACCAATAATGTTGCTTACGCTAACAAGCTCGGCAACAGTTTCTGGCAGCATATCAACGGCTGTACGGCCTGGAACATTATAAAGAATTTGTGGAATATCTGTGCTAGCGGCCACGGCTTTATAATGCGCAATCAATCCCTTAGGCGTTGGCTTATTATAATATGGCGTTACGCCAAGCATAGCGGCAACACCCACCTTAGATAAGGACTTGGTGAGCTCAACGGCTTCAGATGTGGCATTGGCGCCATTGCCACCAATGACAGGAACACGTCCCGCAGCAAATTTAACGGTTTGTGAAACGACCGCTACATGCTCAGGCATAGGCAGAGTCGCTGACTCGCCAGTAGTACCAACGGCCACAATGGCATCTGTGCCTTGGTCAATATGGAATTCGACTAACCTTTCAAGACTTGCAAAATCTACTGAGCCATCACTGTTCATTGGCGTGATTAAGGCTACGATGCTTCCGTTTATCATCTGACTTTCCCCAAGATTTCAGGATTCGCTATGGTACTGATGCCAACCACTAATGACAAGCATTAACGGGGCTCTCAAATTGAATTAGTTATGGTAGCATTACATCCCGCACAAAAACTCAGCTTTAACCCTGAGTTTTCGCTCTATGATATCGAAAAAGTGAGGAAAATTCATGACCAATTTCCTGGTCGTAACAGCGATGGGTCTCGACCGTCCTGGACTTGTAAGTAAACTAGCTCGACTTGCCAGTGACTGTGACTGCGATATCGTCGACAGCCGTATGGCATTATTTGGTAACGAATTTACCCTGATTATGATGTTGTCTGGCTCGTGGGCATCAATAACGAAAATTGAAAGTATGTTCCCCAGTCTCAGCGTTGAATTAGAACTGCTGACGGTGATGAAACGCACCTCTAAACACACACCACAAAACTACCTTTCTCGCCTCGAAGTACGCTTCACGGGTAAAGACCAACGCGGCACCATTAAACGCATTACCCAGTTCCTTGCTGACAGGTCATTAGATCTTGCCGCAGTACGTTCATTCTCTGAGGAACTCCCCGGTGGTGAACAAACACAAAATGTGTCGCTAACCATTAATATTCCTGAAAAAGTTGAACTAGAAAAGCTCGAACAGAGTATCTATCAGCTCGCCCAAGATATGACCTTAGATTGTACTATTCGTCGTATGGAAGGCACTGCCATCTTAGAGGACAGAGGATAATAGATGAATACCTTAACGGCTGGGGCAAAAGCGCCTCACTTTACACTGCAAGATCAACATGGTAACTCAGTATCACTGGCAGACAGCCTTAAGCAAGGCCCTGTTTTAGTGTATTTTTACCCGAAAGCATCAACGCCGGGTTGCACAGTTCAAGCCTGCGGTCTGCGTGACAGTAAAGCCGAGCTCGATAGTCATAATGTCACTGTATTTGGCATTAGCCCAGATCCTGTGGCTAAACTGGCTAAATTTGCAGAGAAACAAGCACTCAACTTCACTTTGCTGAGCGATGAAGACCACAGTGTCGCCGACGCTTTTGGGGTCTGGGGTGAAAAGAAATTCATGGGAAAAACCTATGATGGCATCCACAGATTAAGCTTCCTTATCAATACCGACGGCACCATCGCCCACGTATTCGATAAGTTTAAAACCAAAGATCACCATGAAGTCGTACTCGCGCAAATCGCGGGTTAATGACTAATATGACGACGAATACAAGGCTTCAAGCTGCTGCTTTAATCGGCACAAAAGTGTAAACGTTGTCAGTTGATCTTGGTAGCCTGAATAAATAATCGGCAATCGATAACGAAAAGGTCCTGAAATCAGGACCTTTTTCATGAAAAATTTTCACTTTCATATCACAAGATACGTTCTAACCGAGCAAAAAAACCGCAAAAGTATTCAGCTATGCCCGTATTCTATGGCATCCCAACACCGGTTATCCTGCCACATAGGGCCAAATAATCGCAGCGGCAATGCTCCACATGGTTAACCAAATAAAACGGTCAAGATAACGCCATGCCGCTGGGCGAGTAAAAATAGGCGCTAACAAACGCGCACCAAAACTTAAGCCAAAAAACCAAATAAATGATGCCAGTACGGCACCCGCGCCAAACCAAGGCCGATCGAAATCATCAAATTGAGTGCTAATGCTGCCGAGCAACACCACAGTATCAAGATACAAATGCGGATTAAGTAAACTGATCCCAAGCGTCGTCAGTACGGCTTTCTTAAATGTATCCGCATTATCGGCCTGATCCATCTCAATGCCCTTAGCCACAAACGACGCCTTTAGCGCATTCGCACCATACCAGAGTAGAAACGCAGCACCACCGAAACTCGCCACATGCTTAATAGTGGGAAACGACTCAATAATATGTCCTAGCCCCGCGACACCCGCAGTGATCATCAGCGCATCAATAATAGAGCAGAGCAAGGCAATCGGTAACGGGTATGAGCGCTTGATGCCTTGCTTGAGCACAAAGGCATTTTGCGCGCCCACAGCAATAATCAAACTCCCACCAATCCCCATACCCTGTATAAATGCCGCTTGCATAACCACCTCTCATGTTCAAAGAAGGCGCTAGCATAGTCAAAACAACAAAATTAATATAACTAATGTTTTTTATGTATCATAAGTAAAATTAATAATGGTCCAAACACACTCATTTGAGGATGACTATGCTGGAATACGCGAATCTCAAAGCGCTCGCCGTTGTGGTCTCGGAAGGCGGTTTCGACCGCGCAGCCAAAGTGCTGCACATCACCCAGTCGGCTGTATCACAGCGCATTCGACAACTTGAAGAAAAAGTCGGTCAGTCACTGCTTATTCGCTCCAATCCTGTGGTCGCAACGCCCACAGGTAAGCGCCTGTTGCGTCACTATTCACAGGTACAATTACTCGAGAGTGAATTAAGAGCCGAGATGGACGCCGACGATCCCAACCATCCAACCACAGTGCGCATAGCTGTGAATGCCGACAGTTTGG
This sequence comes from Shewanella sp. SM20, assembly GCF_025654545.1. Taxonomy (NCBI): domain Bacteria; kingdom Pseudomonadati; phylum Pseudomonadota; class Gammaproteobacteria; order Alteromonadales; family Shewanellaceae; genus Shewanella; species Shewanella sp. SM20. Next base: position 22,919 of record NZ_JAKKRK010000011.1, read on the forward strand.
CCACGTGGTTTTTACCTGCGCTAGCAGGCATGTTCAGTCGCCACGCTTGGTTATTGGAATTGATCGTCGATGACGAGTCTTACACCCATCATCTATTGAAAAATGGTGAAGCGGTCGGATGTGTCACCACAACCGAAGTGCCGATGGCGGGTTGCAGCAGTGAGTTTTTAGGCACCATGGAATATTTGTGTGTGGCCACGCCCGAATTTGCCGCGCGCCATTTTGGTGAGCCGAGCGACACTCAGTCACTTAGCAACACTCAGCTGTTTAACGGCATTAGCCAAGCCCAGTTAGCGAAGGCGCCTGCAGTAGTATTCTCCACCAAAGATAAGTTGCATGAGAAGTTTCTCGCCCAGTATTTCAATATGACGCCAGGGCAATGGTGGCAACATACGATCCCCTCCTCAGAAAGCTTTTTAGAAGCGATTAACTTGAGTTTAGGTTATGGACTCGTTGGGCATTTACAAGCTAAACCATTAATCGATAAAGGGATACTGATTGAGATCACCCCAGAACGGCGCATGCGCGTGCCGCTGTTTTGGCAGCATTGGAATATCAAAGCAAAACAAACGACACTGGTTTACCGTGCCCTTGCGGCAACAGCGCAGCATAATTTGCTGCAGGTATAAAAAATCGGGCTCAAACCAAAGTTTGAGCCCGATGTTAAAAGTCTTCAATCTAATATCAAGTGAATCTTAAGCACTCACATTTAACATTTAAGAGTTAACTCACTCTTTATTAGCTCGCTCTTAACGCAGCAATACGTTTCTCTAATGGAGGATGACTCATCATCATTTCCGCCATTGAACGTTTGCCGTTAATACCAAAGGCAGACATTTGTGCAGGCATTGCCGTGCTTTCTGGACCTTGGCGTAAACGCTCAAGCGCAGCAATCATCTTGCCTTTACCCGCTAAACGGGCCGCGCCTTCATCGGCTTTGTACTCACGAATACGTGAGAAGTAAGCGACGATGATTGAAGCCAAGATACCAAATAACATATCCAACACGAAAACCACGGCCATGTAAGCAAACATGCCTAAACCTTCGCCTTCTTCATCATTGCTCGACACAAAGTTGTTAATAATGCCAGCAACCACACGAGCCGCGAAGATCACGAAGGTGTTAACCACACCCTGGATGAGTGTCAAGGTCACCATGTCACCGTTGGCAACGTGGCTCACTTCGTGGGCCAATACGCCTTCGATTTCATCTTGGCTCATGCCATATAATAGACCCGTACTCACAGCCACTAATGAATTGTCTTTGCTTGGGCCTGTAGCGAACGCGTTCATGTCGGGTGATTGATAAATCGCCACTTCTGGCATTTTAATCCCCGCTTGCTTAGCTTGACGGGCCACCGTCTCCACTAACCAACGTTCGGTACTGTCACGTGGGGTGGTGATGACTTCACAACCCATGGTCTTTTTCGCCATCCATTTTGAAATGGCTAAGCTGATAAAGGCCCCACCGAATCCAAAAATGGCAGCGAACACCAGCAGTCCACCCATAGTAGACGTGTTCACGCCTAGAATAGACATCACAATTGAGGCTACTAGCAACACAGCTAGGTTAGTCGCAATCAATAGAAATATACGCTTCATTTCAGCTCCTTTAGGGCAAGAATAGGCCATTTAACTTTGTTCAAAGACATAATATGTCCAAATCATCGAAATTCAAGTGGTAAAAGAAAAGAGTTTTTAAAATAGGTTATCTTTCTCGTATATAGACACTGCCTTTCATGGCCGAGAGTCTAGGGACAGTATATTAATCGAAACTTAAACTTATGCCCAAGCAACCTCAAGAGACGAGTTTCATCGCGTTCTAAGAGCTTTAATTCAAGGCGCATCAATCACTGACTTTTGCATTGATGCCACACAGAAGTAGAATGCCCCGAACGCTCCATCTTGGTGGGGATCACTATCTTGAAAAACACCGCCGCTAGCCGTGCTAGAGCGCAATTCTGCTTTAACTCTGTATGTTTATCGGAATTAATCTTTGTTAACATACCAATACACTCTGAGATTTCAGGATACAAAATGACAATCAACGCCCTACTACTGAGCAGCTCTCGTGTCGGTGATACGCCTTATCTTGCCCACGCGATCCCTTTTATTAAACCGCTCACCGCCAACGCACAAAAATGGATTTTTATCCCCTATGCAGGGGTTAGCATGAGTTATGACACTTATTTAGCGTCTGTCGTGACTGGGTTAGCTGAGCTTGAACTCGATATCAGTGGTATTCATCAGCATCCAGACCCTAAACAAGCAATAAAAGATGCCGATGGAATTTTAATCGGTGGGGGTAACACCTTTCACCTGTTACACCAACTATATCATTATGATCTGGTCGCGCTTATTCGTGAGCAAGTCGCCCTTGGTAAACCTTATATCGGCTGGAGTGCGGGTTCAAACGTATCGGGACTGAGTATTCGCACCACTAATGATATGCCGATCATCGAACCGCCTTCGTTCAACGCATTAAACTTAGTGCCGTTCCAGCTCAATCCACACTATTCCAATTACCAAGCACCGGGCCACAATGGTGAAACCCGTGCCCAGCGATTATTAGAATTCACTAAAGTCGACCCATTAACCCCAGTGATCGGCATAGTTGAAGGCTCAGCTTTGTGGCGACAAGGAGACACACTATCACTCTTAGGTGACAAACCTGCGTATTTATTCTGTGGTGAGCAGCAAGAGATCCTAATTCCTGTGGGCAGTGACCTATCGCACTTACTCAAGTCCTAATATCCACGTTAGCATATCTAAATGGGCTCACAGTTAACACCGTGAGCCTGAATCACTCATTAGCAATAATTAAGATTAACTATTTGATATTGTAATTTTTTAATTAACACTCTCGATTCAACTGCGCCAATTTTGTGTAAAAATGCCACTGAATTCAATGAGAACAGTGTTAGCTCAGCCAAGACAGTTTTTACTGCAGTACCAATTGCGATTATTTATCGTAAAATCACACCGCAAAGTATTGAGAACTACACCTAAAATAGCGCCAAGCATAATTTATGTTACAAATCTCTAGCTACGCAGGTAAAATTATCCCTCACCTCAGCTACTCGAATCCCACGACTGAGGATTTTATAGCAGACAAGTTATTAATATTTAGGGATTAGATAGACTGAAGCATATATTGTGCCTATGAATCAGCGTCATTTTAGTAAGGAGTTTCCATTTTGCGAATGAATCTTATGATGAATTACCCTACCGGTTATCCGGCATTACTCAAAAAACTACCTTTTGTCATCTTGACCGCCATCGTCTATGTCGTCGGCATAAACAACGTCAATGCCGCAGCGGCAGAGACAACACCAACGCCTGCACCAGAGAAGAAATCTAAAAAATTCTCCCAAGACACAGTTATTGAACTCGCTCAACAACTGTCGCAAAAACCATTTAAAGAAGCGAAAAAAGCACCTAAAGAACTGGTTGATCTCGATTTCGCGACCTATGGCAAAATCAATTACCAAGAAAATGCCGCGATTTGGGGCGGAACACCGACCAAATTTTCGGTACAACTTTTTGCTCCAGGCTTTCTCTATAAAAACCTTGTCGATATCGACGTGGTCGAAAACAGCAAAGCTATTCCAATTGAGCTAACAGAAGCTTCGTTCGATGTCCCTAACGACACCATTGAAAAACTCATCACACAAGTGGGCCAATACGCGGGTGTGCGTTTACATTACCCTATCAATGATGATGAAATAAAAGATGAATTCATCATGTTTCAAGGTGCGAGCTATTTTCGCGTGCTCTCTAAAGGGCAAACCTATGGCTTGTCTAATCGAGGTTTAGCGATTGATGTCGCTCAGCCAAAAGGTGAAGAATATCCCCTGTTTAAGCGTTTCTGGGTCGAGCGTCCATCTAAATATCAGACGGCAATTGTGGTTCATGCTCTGCTAGATAGCCAAAGTGTCACTGGCGCCTATCGTTTTGGTATTTATCCCGGTTCACCATCACGTGTCGAAGTGGATGTAACCTTATTCCCACGCAAAGATATCCAGCATGTGGGTCTTGCACCGCTGACCTCTATGTTCCTCTTTGGCGGACTCGATAACTCAGATAAACCCGATTACCGCCCACAAGTACATAACTCCGACGGCCTACAAATCGATCGCGGTAATGGCGAGCGCCTATGGCGCCCATTAAATAATCCTAACAAACTGCAGATCAGTGCTTTTGGCGATGAAGATATAAAGGGATTTGGTCTTATACAACGCCATCGTAAATTTGAAGACTATCAAGATCTGAGTGCAAACTATCAACTTCGACCTTCTGCATGGATTGAACCCCTCAATGATTGGGGCAAAGGCCAACTGGTGTTACTTGAAATTCCCTCTAATGCTGAAACCAACGACAACATAGTTGCCTATTGGGAGCCGCAAGGCGGACTGAAAAAGGATCAGCCCTATAAATACTCCTATCGCATAACGGCCTCAAACGACAGCCCTTCTACGGCGTCAAAAGCACGTGTTGTCCGCAGTACTAAGGGGCAAGTGTTAGCAAAAGGCAAAGAATTACTTATCGATTTCAGTAACATCAAGCCGCAAGATATTGATAAAATTATCATCGATGCCAGCATCAGCAAAGGTAAAATCCTGTCGTCTCGGATTGTCACCCACCCGGACATCAATGGCGCTCGAGTATTTATCAGCTTCGAACCAGAAAGTACCAATGTAGCCGAACTGAGAATACAGCTTAAGAAAGACGATAAACCACTTGCAGCGACTTGGCTGTACCGCTGGAATAGCGATGATTGGCAATAAACTGATATTCACGAGTATCATTGTCTAACAAACATAAACTGACTGAGTAAATGAATAAAAGCGCCAGTTTTTACTGGCGTTTTTTTATGCCTAGGGTTTTATTTATAGGTTTTATCTCTAGCATAAATAGAATAAGCCAAGGCTAAAAACTCACGACCTGCTTTTCAGCAAACATCATCCCATACCTTATCGCTCGACTTCTCTGCCTATATAACTACTGGCTTACTTCAAAATGACACTATCAGCTTAAAACGTAGCACTATTGTGTGATTTTAGGGTTATTAGCCTCTCCTGATGTGCGTCGCCGCAAGGACCTCTGCGAACTAAAGTAAGCAGTACGTTAAGTGCGTCAGTCAAGTTTGACCTTAAACCCCTCACGAAGAATGCCGACTAAAAGTAGAAATCTAAATGCAAAAAAGCCTCGATATACATATCGAGGCTTTTTCTTTTTTGGTACCCGAGGCCAGACTTGAACTGGCACGCTGTTACCAGCGAGGGATTTTAAATCCCTTGTGTCTACCGATTCCACCACTCGGGCAAACGCTGAATATTAATGACGGGAATCATGTCAAAAATATTATTAACTCTACACCATTAACGCTTAACACTAATAAATCTATTTAATAAAGCCTATTGAAGATTCGGACTTTATTTTTACCATCACTATCAAAATAATGGTACCCGAGGCCAGACTTGAACTGGCACGCTGTTACCAGCGAGGGATTTTAAATCCCTTGTGTCTACCGATTCCACCACTCGGGCAAACTCTTTATATTAACGACGGGAATCGTGTCATTAATACTTTATATCTATGGAGGCGCGACCCGGAGTCGAACCGAGATCGACGGATTTGCAATCCGCAGCATAGCCATTCTGCCATCGCGCCATAGTTGCTAACTTATATTGAGTAGAATTAGACTTAAAAAATATTGGAGCGACATATCGGGTTCGAACCGATGACCTATACCTTGGCAAGGTATCGCTCTACCAACTGAGCTAATGTCGCATCTTGTTTTACTATTCACCCAGATAAACAAAGCATTTCACTTTATTACCTAGCTAATATCAAACGTCAATATTTGATAACGTTAAGACTTTGTTTGCACATTGCCTCTTGTCTACGGGGTGGCATTCTACCGATTTACCACCCAGTGTCAACCGCTGTTTTATCGATAACTTACTGCTTGCACACTAAATAATCTCTTTGATTTTTTATTGCACTATTCAGCGGTAAGATCTTTCCAAGCGGCTAAAATGTAACTCATCATTGACCAAAACGTTAATACAGCGGCGATATATAACAGTACAAATGCGGCATTAGTCATTAAAGGATTGTATTGCCAAATCAGCCCAATAATTGCCACCATTTGTGCAGCCGTCTTATATTTACCAATCCAAGACACGGCGACAGTACCACGTTTACCAATTTCAGCCATCCATTCCCTCAACGCTGAAATGACAATCTCGCGACCAATCATAAACAGGGCGGGCAATGTCAGCCAGATATTCGCGTATTGATCGACCAACAAAACTAAAGCTGTAATCACCATCAACTTATCAGCGACTGGGTCAAGAAAAGCGCCAAAACGAGTTAATTGTTTCAATTTACGGGCAGCATAACCATCTAATGCATCCGTTAACGCCGCGAGCCAAAAGGTAAATGCGGCAACAAAAGGGGTCCAGTCATAGGGTAAATAAAACAGCACCACAAAAATGGGCAGTAAAAAAAGCCTGAAAAGAGTTAATGCTATAGGTAAGTTAAACGGCATGATCAAACCAGTTAGTCAAAAGCAGCGCCAATCTTGCCTTAATTTTATCACCCTCGCAATGCATCATGAATGGTTTGTGCCATTTCTATGCTGATCCCTGGTACTTTGACTAATTCCGCCACACTTGCACCTTTCACTTCCTGCAAGCCTCCTAAATGCTGTAACAAAGCTTTACGGCGTTTAGGACCAATACCTGGAATCGATTCCAGTGTTGAAGTATTACGGGTTTTCTGGCGACGGTTACGGTGGCCAGTGATTGCAAATCGATGGGATTCATCACGAATATGTTGGATAAGGTGCAGTGCTGGCGAATCCCCTTCGAGGGAAAAGCTGGTTTCGGTATCCCCTAAGATCAAGGTTTCAAGCCCAGGTTTACGGCCCTCACCTTTTGCCACCCCAATAAGCTGCGGTGCTTTATCCAAATGAACAAACTTTTCATCCACTATCTTTTGAGCAATACGCAACTGCCCTAGCCCACCATCAATAAACAAAATGTCAGGGATTTTACCGCCTGCCTCAATCTTATCGAAACGGCGGCTTACCGCTTGCTTCATTGCCGCGTAATCATCGCCCGGCGTAATACCCTCGATATTATAACGACGATATTCGCCTTTATGCGGCCCTTCGCGATTAAACACCACACAGGAGGCAACGGTGCTCTCCCCCATGGTATGACTGATATCGAAACATTCCATCCGCTGGATAGGCCCACTCAACTCTAAGATTTCTTCGAGTAACACAAAACGCTGTTCGACGGTGTTCTTATGGGACAGGCGCGTAACCACTGCATTCGTCGCATTAGTCACGGCTAAACGTAAGAAGCTCGCCCTGTCGGCGCGAACATTGGTCTTAATCGAAAACTTTTTATCTAGCGCCTCTGAAATCGCCGCTTCAAGTTCATGTAATTCTTCAAAATTATGGCTAATCACCACTTCTTTGGGAATAGTGCGTTGAATATCTGCATTTAAATAAAACTGTAGGATAAAGGAGCGTAGCACCTCATCCATATCAGTTTGGGCTGGCACTGAAGGATAATAACTACGACTGCCAAAAATTTTACCTTCGCGGATAAATAGCAGGTGGAAACAGGCGATGCCTGACGCATAATGCACCCCAATAACATCCATATCGCCTTTATTATTAGAGACTTCCTGTTGCTCGGCAACTTTACGCAGCGCCATGATCTGATCGCGAAATCGTGCAGCCTGTTCATAGGCCTGCTGCTCGGCCGCAAGTTCCATTTTATCAACCAAGGCGCTGATCACTTGCTGATCTTTCCCCTTTAAAAACAGGCTGGCTAATTTCACTTGCTCATCATAATCAGCGTTACTGACTTTGCCCACGCAGGGCGCGCTACAGCGAGACAGTTGATATTGCAAACAGGGGCGTGAGCGCGATTTGTAGTAAAGATCGTCACATTGACGAATAGGAAACAGCTTCTGCATCAAATGCAGGCTTTCACGCACGGCGCCGCCATTGGGATAAGGACCAAAATAGTGGCCTTTTTCCCGCTGCGGACCGCGATGATAGGCGAGCCTTGGGTGTTCGTGCTGGCTTAATAAGATGTAAGGATAAGATTTGTCATCACGCAATAACACATTGTATTTTGGCATGTATTGCTTGATGTAATCATTCTCAAGCAACAGAGCATCTGTTTCACTGTGGGTCAGCGTCACATCAATATGGTGAATATGTGAAACTAAGGCTTGGGTCTTAACATTACCGAGGTTTTTACGAAAATACGAGCTGAGCCGTTTTTTAAGATCTTTGGCTTTACCCACATAAATGACGTCATTCTTGACGTCATACATGCGATAAACCCCAGCGGAGGATGAAACAGTACGTAAGAAACTTTGGGCGTTAAATTCATTAGACATCATTCACACCCACAGTTTTGGAGACTTAACACAAACAACATAGGAACATGTAATCCAAGAACTCGCTAGATTAAAGTCATCGACCAACGCAATCCACTTCCCATTAAAAATGGCCAGCATCCAACATCTTATAGCGAATAGCTAACCGCGTTAGTTCGACATCACCACTGATCCCCAGCTTAGCAAATAAACGATAACGGTAACTGTTAACGGTTTTAGGACTTAAGTTCAGTTGCTCAGAAATATCGTTAACCTTCTCGCCATTAGTGATCATCAACATGATCTGTAACTCTCGCTCGGACAAAGACTTAAACGGGTTTTCATCGGCAGGATTAAACTGACTCAGCGCCATCTGTTGGGCAATTTCTGGGGACAAATAGCGTTGTCCGCGAGAGACCTGACGTATCGCTTGCAATACTTCTGGTGGCGTCGCTCCTTTTGTTAAATAGCCCGAAGCGCCAGCCTGCATCACCTTACTTGGGAACGGATCTTCCGTGTGTACAGTTAATACAATAATTTTTGCATGGGGTTGATATCGTAAAATTTTTCGAGTGGCTTCCAATCCGCCCATCCCAGGCATATTCATATCCATTAAGATCACATCCGCTTCATTTTGGCGAGCCCACTGCACCGCAGTCTCACCATCAGGGGCTTCGCCCACGACTTTGATCCCACGTTCATCTTCCAAGATGCGGCGGATCCCAGTTCTCACAAGCTCATGATCGTCAACCAAATATATCGAAATCAACTTAACCCACCTTTTACAATTTACAGCTCGATCCGTGTGTTAGAAAAAGCAACATGGCAAACGGATAACGAGTTCATAGGGCTAATTTAGCCCAACAACCCCATTTCGCAAAGCATAAATTCAACATTGTTAACTAGATGATATTTAAAGGAAGGATTCCAGAATAGCATACCAATAAAAAGCGTTTAAAAACGAAGCAATAACCCCAGAATGACCAGCCTAAAATCCCTGTTAAATCGATATCAAAATATCCAGCAAATATAGGCAATTTTTCAGTTCAAGAAAAACAAAAGGCCATCATTACTGATAGCCTTTCACGTGAAAATAGCAGAAGAGATACGCTTAGAATCAGGAACCTAAGGTTTTTAAATAGCTTAAATGCAAAAAGGCGTAAGAACTGCACTTAGAATGGAGAACCCTAGCTCAAATTTCACACACAAAAAAGGCCATGAATAAACATGGCCTTTTTTGTAAAAATATGGCGGAGGAGCAGGGATTTGAACCCTGGGTGAGCTATAAACCCACGCCGGTTTTCAAGACCGGTGCATTAAACCACTCTGCCACCCCTCCGAACGAGCGAGATAATAGCTATCTCTGTCGCCACTGTAAACTTAAATTTATGGTTAATCGTGTTGATTGACTATTTCATATTCACTTAAATCGAAAGCCGTGAACAACAAAGGACTTAGGATGAGAAAATTGAAATGAAAATTGCACAAACAAGAAAGGCCATCATTGCAGATGGCCTTTCCCGTGAATATGGCACAGAAGCTGCGCTTCAAATCAGGAACCCAAGGGTTCAAACGATATGAATGCAAAATGCCGCTAATTGCTTAGCGGCATTTTGACTAAATATGTCGCAGGAGCTGAACTTAGAATGAGGAACCTTGGTTCAAATTGCACAAACAAAAAAGGCCATCATTACTGATGGCCTTTTCCGTGAATATAGCGGAGGAGCTGCGCTTCAAATCAAGAACCCTAGGGTTCAAACTGTATGAATGCAAAATGCCGCTAATTGCTTAGCGGCATTTTGACTAAATATGGCGGAGGAGCAGGGATTTGAACCCTGGGTGGGCTATAAACCCACGCCGGTTTTCAAGACCGGTGCATTAAACCACTCTGCCACCCCTCCGAGCGAGCGAGATAATAGCTATCAACTACTCTGCTGTAAACCCTTAATTTAAAGAAGCAATCTACATGGTCAATCTACATCCAATCCGCTTAAAAATATTGCGTTATTCAACTTATCTTTGACACCCTTGTCTGTTGAAGCGCCATTTTAAGATGGCACACTTCGCACTATATTAAAACTAAGCTCGATTGATATTGATTAAACGGTCAGATAGTTTCTGCATCTCAAGGCTTAACACATCAAGCGCCGTTGCATCGAGAGAGTTATCTTCACTGATGCTATTTATTCGCACCGCCAACTCATTAATTTCTTGAGTGACTTGGCTTTGCTGCTGAGCAGCTAACGCGATTTGTTGGGCACGCTGTGAAATATCATCGAAACTTTGTACGGTACTCGATAGAGAATTGGCAGCGCCCTCAGCCTCCGTAACCGCATGGACAGTGCGGGACTCCCCAGCTTGCATTGCTTGCACAGCGAGCCGCGAAGCCGATTGCAAAGCGTTAATCATGGTACTAATTTCATTGGCCGAATCTTGAGTTCGCCCCGCAAGGGTTCGAACTTCATCAGCAACGACTGCAAAACCACGACCCTGATCGCCCGCTCTAGCCGCCTCAATTGCCGCATTGAGAGCGAGCAAATTAGTCTGCTCAGAAATCGCCTTAATCACATCTAATACAGCGCCCACCTTTTGACTGTCTTGGGCCAATTGGGATATCACCTTAGTTGCGTTGGCAATTTCTCCTGATAATGCCTCGATGGAAGTATTGCTGGCTGCAACACGAGTTTGCCCTTCTCGCACTACAATCAAAGACGATTGCGCAGTTGCAGCACAATCATTGGTATTATTCGCGACTTCCATAGCGCTTGAAGACATTTGCGTTATCGCAGCGGCTAATTGTGCACTCTCCAGCCGCTGTTGCTCTGCGCGCTGAGCTAACTTACGGCTAAGTCCGCTTAATTGCGTTGCCTCAAATTGAATTTTCTTCGCTTCTTGAGTGATCAGATCTAACATTGCCCTTAACGTCCCTGCATAGGTGTTTACGGCTCGGCGCAAAGCACCAATCTCATCATCCCGCTGAATTTGCAGTTCAACATTCGCCCCCAAACTACCGCTCCCAAGGGAAGCAATTTGATCTGTGGTTTCCTCAAGTTGCGCCAACAGTTTTTTACCCGATAACCAAGCCAGAGAAAGTAAAATGGCGAGTAATGGTAATAAAAACAATAAAATATCAAATGTCAGCTCACGGGCAAGCCCTGTGACTCGCGTTTTAGGCGTCACAAGGCCAATCACCCATCCAGTATCAGGCATTACAAAAAGGCTCACCTCACTCGCCTGATTAAGTCTTCCATCCTTATTTAAGCTTACAGACACCACTTTGTTGATTGAGGTTTGCTTAAGTGCAGTTTCAACGGGGGCAAGCCAAGGTAACTGCCCGACGAGATCCGTAAAACGTAACATAGTGTCGGACTTATTCGTTTCAGGAAAATGTAAGATATTACCCGCTTGGTCTAAAGCGAAAGCATAACCGTCAGTTACATTGCCATGTTCTGTTAAAAATTTGGCTAAATCATCAAGTTTTAAATCTATCGTTGCGACCCCTGCAAATGTCCCCGTGAGACGATATGGCACACTGCATGTCACCATAGCCACCTTTGTAACCGGATCTTGATAAGCCTCTGACCATAAACATTGAGATACTGAGCTAGTCCGCGCGCCCGTATACCAAGGATCATTATGATACCCAGGGCCAGATGGCGCATTATAGTCATCCGAATAAGCCAGTAGATTATCGCTACCACGGGCCCAGAAAAAACTGTGGCGGATACTCCCAACGACGAATTTATCTGGCTCAGGCCAGATCCCGCCCCCAGCGATAGTGAGATCGCCATTGTTATCAATCAAATTAGGTAAGGAGTTAAGATAAAGAGCTTGCTCGTGGGGCAACACTTCGGCGAGGTGTGCAAGGCTTAAAGTAATCCCCTCAATGCTTGCCAACTTAAGGGCGAGTTGCCTCACTATACTGCTACCGGTTTGCTCAATTAACTGTTGACTCGCCGCCACCACTCGAGGCTGCCCTCGAAGTGACATCACACCAAAAACCGCGAGCCCAGTCAGTAGAAGCAGCACTACGCTACCCATTGTGAGCCGCTGCGAAATACGTGTAGGTAACAACATAGCTTTCTCTACTTAAAATAAGTCACCCAGATGGGAGAATTGTTCGGCCGTATGATCCAAGACTGTCGAGAATCATACGTCGCACCATCCTAGTGCAAATTTTAAAGACCATAAAAACCATTAACTTGGCCACAAACTTAGTGTAGACCATAAACGAGAAGCGCGGATAAAAAAGCCCATTAATCAGTAGCAGTCATTGATATCAGAATGAAGAATCTAGAGTTAACACAATGAACAATCATGACAGATAGCCTTTCCCTAAAGCATGGCACTGACGCCACGTTTAAGGTCAAAACCCAAGAGCGGAAATAGCACAAACAAAAAAGGCCATCATTACTGATGGCCTTTTTTGTGAATATGGCAGAGGAGCTGCGCTTCAAATCAGGAACCCAAAGGTTCAAACTGTATAAATGCAAAAAGCCGCTAATTGCTTAGCGGCTTTTTGACTAAATATGGCGGAGGAGCAGGGATTTGAACCCTGGGTGGGCTATAAACCCACGCCGGTTTTCAAGACCGGTGCATTAAACCACTCTGCCACCCCTCCGAACGCCGAAAATAATATAAGTATACCGCTAACTTGTAAACCTCAATTTTTAAATATCGAGTCAAATGCTCAACTTATGTTCACCCCGATGTTTTTTACAACAAATACATGGCCAGTTTCAAGGAATAATCAAGTAAACAGAGGTAAAAAGACCTATACAGTGAGAGACTTGTCGTCTTGGTATGGTAAAATCACTGCAACTTTTCACGGTAAATGCTTATATGAATTCACTCTTGATACCCACGTCTTCACTCGCACCTGAATTTAGCCTGCCAACCCTTCCCGAAACGGCTGACAATCTAAGCGCATTACTCTTAGGACAAGAGCGTGCTGTGGATGCGTTTAAACTCCACCAAGCTATTGTCGATCAGCACTTGTATCTGGCTGATTTCCCGAGCATTGACCGCCAATTAATGATCCAAGCCTGTATTGATAGCCTAGCGCCGTTATCTCCAGCTTATTTAGTGGCAACACGCCCGACTGACAAAGCGGCAACATTTCAGTGGCAATCAGGGAAACCACAGGAAAACCAGGTCAGTATTGCCGAAAAAACGACTCGCTATCGCTACCTCAGTGGAAATATTCGCCGTGTAGACCTCATTGGCCGTATGGCACAAACAGGAACAATAAGTCAGTATCAAGCTGGTGCTCTGGCCGAATGTCATTATGTATTTATTTGCGCCGAGTCACTTTGGAAACGTGAAGGTTTATGGGAATTAGTGATGCAAATCCTCACCCATAAAGCGTATCAGATTAGCAATAACTTAAGTCCTATCCCGCTCAATTGTAAAATTGTCCTTATCGGTGCAGGAATGATTTATAGCCAAGTCAGAACTGAGGATTGGCAATTTCAACGTCACTTTACCCTACTAGCAGAACTCGCTAGCGAAATCGACTTGGTCCGTTATACAGAGTCACAATACGTCGCATGGTTGCAAGCGGTTGCACAAAGTGTCGAGGTCACTCTAGAACAATCAAGCCTAGCGCCACTTTTTCGTTATAGTGCACGTTTAACTGAACATCAGCGCCGCCTCAGTTTGTCTATGCTCGAGTTTGCCCAACTGATGGTGCAAGCTAAAGCCTATTGTGGTAAACCGAGTATCAATGCGAGCAGTATTGAGCTCGCGTTAGCCCAAGCCAACTATCGTCATAACAGCTCGGAAGAGTATTCAGGTCAAAGCTTCGATGACAACTTCATAAATCTGCCAACTTCGGGTGCTATGGTTGGTCAGATCAATGGCTTAACTGTCATTGATGCCATCGATTACAGTTATGGTGAGCCAGCGCGGATCACGGCATCTGTTCACTACGGTGATGGTGAAGTCGCCGATATCGAAAGAAAATCTGAACTTGGTGGCAATATACATGCCAAAGGAATGATGATCCTTTCTGCCTGTTTGTACCGTATCTTTGGGCGAGATGCACCATTACACCTAAATGCCAATATCGTTTTCGAGCAATCCTATCAAGAAATTGATGGTGATAGCGCATCACTCGCCGAATACTGCTGTTTGATGTCAGCGATTGCCGAACAACCCATTATTCAGTCACTGGCAATAACTGGTGCATTGGATCAATTTGGTAATGTGCAAGCGATTGGTGGCATCAACGAGAAAATTGAAGGCTTTTTTAATCTGTGTGAACGTCGTGGTCTCACGGGAGAACAAGGCGTCATCATGCCCAAATCGAACGTGTTACAGCTTAACCTCAATCCCAAAGTGATTACAGCTGTAGGCAAAGGCTTATTTCACCTCTATGCAATCGAGCATATGGACCAAGCTGTTGAGCTATTAATGCAAATGCCTGCGGGTGTAGCCGATGAAGATAATGATTTTCCACATGATTCATTATACGGCCTTGTGCAGGAACGATTAGACAAGCTCGCAGGAAATGGCGAGGAGGAAATCGGCATAATCACGAGATTACTCGCAAAATTGGGATTTTTTCGCCGCTAATTAGCTGATCGGAGTTGTTTAGCTTACACGTGTTCGCTAATCTTGGCGGCTCTTATTGCTGGAGTAGTAAAACAATGAACAAAGCAAACAGTTTCAATAAAGAAGAACTCATCGCCTGTGGCCATGGGAAATTATTTGGTCCAAACTCACCTCGTCTGCCTGTCGATAACATGCTGATGATAGATAGAATCGTTACTATCAATGATAATGGCGGTGAGTTTGGCAAAGGTGAAATTGTCGCTGAACTCGATATTAATCCAGACTTATGGTTTTTTGACTGCCACTTTATTACCGACCCGGTAATGCCTGGCTGTTTAGGGCTTGATGCCATGTGGCAACTCGTTGGCTTCTATTTAGGCTGGGAAGGCGCAGAAGGCAAAGGACGTGCTCTGGGTGTAGGTGAAGTGAAGTTTACGGGTCAAGTATTACCAGGCGCTAAGAAAGTCACTTATAAACTCAATATCAAACGTACTATTCACCGTAAACTGGTGATGGGTATTGCCGATGCAATCCTTGAAGTTGATGGCCGTCAAATCTACAGTGCAACCGATCTTAAAGTCGGTGTCTTTAGCGATACGTCTACATTCTGATCAGTCTTACTCCAATACACTGAAGATATCAGTACTACAGATATAAAAATGCCCTCATCTGAGGGCAATATGCTGCATTACTTTGCTTGTTCTGGGCTATTTAATCAATGAGTAAAACTCAATTATTTATTAAATAGCCCATTAACTCGGCCATCCACACCTTCACGCCAACCGCCTAACCACTGCGATCGCGAATCAAGATTTGCATATGGACAGAGCTCCTTAGAGCGTCCACCAACCCCAGCTTGGAATCCTTTTGAAAAAGCTCTGTCTAAACGATCTCGTTTTTGTCTTTTCATGCAAGCGTCCTCTGTTCTACATAAAATAGAAGCAAAAGCTTCACCCATAGAAATAGTGCTTTTTGACGCCAAGATCAATCAAAAAATCGGCTATTATACTGACTATTTATTAAACTATTGAGATCCTAGCGAAAAAAAATCGAGGCATTTCGCCTCGATTTTTTTAGTCTGAATTGAAGCTTAAAACTTAACGAATTCGACGACGGAACCACACCAATGGCAAGGTAAATAACCAAGCTAACGTTGCCGCACCAGAACGCTCAAAATTACCGGTATCGGTGCTATCTTCAACAGTACAAGCTTCACCACTGGTAGCCGGTTTAAGTACAACCATACGTGGAACATAAGCCGTTACAGGCTCGCCACTACCACTCAGCTCAAATAGCGGTAAGCCATTTTCACCAATAACTATGTTGCCATCTTTATCAAATTGATAAGAAGGTTTACGAATAAAAGCCGTACCTACGATAGTGCCATCTTCGTTGATACTCGTACCTTCAACCACTAAAATATCAGCGTTATATTGAAGAATTTTACCCGAGCCATCCTGAACTTCGACCTGATGACGTGCCCAGCTACCGTCGTTTGATTTTTCATAACCCTTAGACTCGCAGGTCAGCAATTTATTGATATTGCTAAACTCACCCGTCGACTTCTCATACAGGAAACCCGCTTTGGGGCGTGGCTTCTCTTTATCGTAAGTCGTTTCAACGTAACCAACTACTTGACCTTTATTGTTAATATCCTTGGGTTTACTCGAAAGATCCGTTGCCGTTGAGGCAAAATCATTAGGGGTTACATAGCCAACATCGGGTGTATTAGTATCAAAATAGAAAAACTTGTCGCGCAAATAACCTTGAATATAGCTACGATAACTACCGACAAGAATACCACTATCATTGATGTCATAGGCAATGGAACCTGAAATCGATTCGCCCATTGGGATCCAGTGGTATTTATAATTACCTTCGGCATCCTTAGCCCAATAAGCCGCATCTTGGTGCAACTTATCTGTATTGTTGTTACGATAAACGTGCGAACGACCAACAACCACGCCGTTATCATTCACGCCGAGAGCCTGAGCAGTAAAGGTTAAGGTGTTATCAGCTTTAGGCGTTAACCCTAAAGGCAACTCAATTCCCGTAGCGATATTATTGTCGATTTGCCATACATAGGCACGCGTCTGGTACTGAATGTTACGCGTACCCGTAGAGTTCGGATATTGCTCACGTTGTACACAAACATCCAATGGCAAAGTATTATCCGAGCCTAAACAATAATTAACACGATCACTACCATATTTACTGATAGCAGTACTGGCATAACCAGCCACTAAGTTATTATTATTAATAGCTGTAGCAGCAGACCATCCACCTAACTCTGCGGTTTTAGTCTTATCAGCATTAACAAATTGCGTGTAGGGAGGAACTAATGGAATTTCAGTGCTACCCACTTTTACAACACCGCGGAACTCATAATCGCGGTAATACCAATAATCATCGGTAACATCAGTAGTTGCAGTGTTCTCTGTTTTCTTTTCAGGCGCAGTCATGCTGCCCACTTTAATACCGGCATCATTAATACCGTAATAAAAGGTATCAACAGAGTTAATCACAGCAGTATCATTTGGCGGTGTAGTACCATTAATGCTGTCGAATGTCGGTAACCAAGCCCCAGCTGCACCATTTTCTGCAGCAATAAAAGCAAAGTTATTTGCAACAATGGCAGCGGTAATAGAATAAGTAATGGTTTCTTCTGGTGCGATACCGTCGGCAACATCAATCACGCCGCCTTCGACATCTGAACTGCTGAGTTTTTTCTTACCCTTTGAAATACCGACTAATTCATCATTGGCATTCACACCTAAAGCATAACCGTTACGAGTGCCTTCAAGCGTACCTTTCAGATCATAATTTTCGATATTAACGATTTCATAGACAGGTGCTGCATGGGCACTGTTTAATACACCAAGGACACCTAAGGCAACCAAGGAAAGGGCTTTATCCAACTTTGACTTCATTAATTCTATTCCCATTTTTATTATTGGTTTACTTCAGTGACTCAAGCTCTTCCCA
Source organism: Shewanella sp. SM20 (assembly GCF_025654545.1). NCBI lineage: Bacteria > Pseudomonadati > Pseudomonadota > Gammaproteobacteria > Alteromonadales > Shewanellaceae > Shewanella > Shewanella sp. SM20. Next base: position 40,871 of record NZ_JAKKRK010000011.1, read on the forward strand.
ACGCTCGAAGCAAACTTCCAATTGCTTTTCTTTATCAGCCAACTGACTCAATACCTGATTGACTTTATCCTGCGCCTGACTATAAAAGTCTGAATGTCCAATCGTGGTCTGCAATGCGAGAATTTCTGCCTCCAATTGCTCCATCACATTAGGTAGTGACTCTAACTCACGCTGTAGCTTATACGACAGTTTTTTTACCGCTTTCACAGGTTCTGCAGTTTTAACTTCAACGGGTTTAGTTTCAACCGCAGGAGCTTCGACCGCCTTTTGCGAACTAGGTTCCTCAGAATAAAACTTTGCCCCTTGGTTCACGGCATCTTGATAACCACCTACATACTCGCTCCAATGGCCATTACCCGCATACCACCAGCTACTGGTCACAGTATTGTCGATAAATGCCCTATCATGGCTCACTAGCAACAACGTACCTTGGTATTCAGTGAGCAACGACTCTAGCAATTCTAAGGTCTCAATATCAAGATCGTTAGTTGGCTCATCGAGAATGATTAAGTTTGCAGGGCGAATTAATAACTTAGCCAATAACAAACGGTTCTTCTCACCACCCGACAGCGCTTTCACTGGCGTTCTGGCACGCATAGGCGAGAACAAGAAGTCCTGCAAATAACTTAATATGTGACGGTCTTGACCATTGATCGTGATGGTCTTCTTACCTTCACCAACGTTATCTTCAACGGTTTGCTCAGGATCTAACGCTTCACGATATTGGTCGAAATAAGCGATTTCGAGCTTAGTACCGACTTTAATTTCGCCCGATTGCGGTTGCAGCTTCTCGATTAACAGCTTGATCAAGGTTGATTTACCACAACCGTTTGGCCCAATCAGCGCAATACGGTCACCGCGGATAACCGTCGTATTAAAATTTTTAACCAGATTTTTATCGGGCAGATTGAAGTTAAGATCGGTCACATCAAAGACTAACTTACCAGAACGTTCAGTATCCGATACTGCCATTTTAGCATTGCCTTGACGATTCAGACGTTCACTTCGCTCTTCACGTAGCGCCTTCAGTGCGCGAACTCGACCTTCGTTACGGGTACGTCTGGCTTTAACGCCTTGACGGATCCACACTTCTTCATCAGCGAGACGCTTGTCAAACAAGGCATTTTTCTCGGCTTCGACGCGCAGCCATTCTTGCTTACCATCAAGATACATTTGATAGTTGCCCGGCCATGAGGTCACCACACCACGGTCTAAATCGACAATCCGCGTCGCCATACGGGCAATAAAGCCCCTATCGTGGCTGATAAAGACGATAGCGCCTTGATAATCGAGTAAAAACTTTTCAAGCCACTCGATAGTGTCTATGTCTAAATGGTTGGTCGGTTCATCAAGTAACAACAGATCTGGCTCGCTCACCAGTGCTCTGGCTAACGCCACTTTACGCTGCCAACCACCCGATAACTCGCTCAAGGATTTGTCAGGATCGAGTCCTAATAATTCGCAGTTTTGTTGGATGCGAGAATCTAGCTGCCATCCATTATAGTGGTCTAAGGTTTCTTGCAGACCTTGCATTTCATTCAGCATACGATCCATTTGCTCGGGATCGGCATGGGCCACATCGTGGGACAATTGATGATAACGCTCAAGCGCCTCGCCCACTTCCTTTAATCCCGCAGCAATATAAGCGTATACCGTGCCTTGCTCAGCCTTTGGCGGATCTTGTTGTAGGCGGCTAACGGTCACATTACCAGCGATGTTGAATTCGCCTTCATCCAGCAGTACATCACCAGATAACACTTTTAATAAACTCGACTTGCCAGCACCATTACGGCCAACAATACACACGCGCTCACCGCGTTGAATAGTAAAATCCGCTTTTTGTAACAACGGAGTGTAACCATAGGCTAAAGAGCCACTATTGATACGAACCAGACTCAAACTAAGCTCCTGTAAACTCTTGTAATTGCGTTGCGTTAAATGGCCAATGTAATTCTCTACCATCCCAAGCTTTAAGCACAGGGATCGATACGCCATAACGCTGCGCGAGGTATTCATCGTCACAAATATCTATGGCCCGATAGCCAATATCGGCCGCGTCCAGTAAGGCCGCGGCCAGTTCACACAGATGACATCCCTCGGTGTGATATAGCAGATAATGCCTGTTATCTAATTCTGCTTGAGTCAACTCAGGCATGGGTGATAAGCCAAGTATTATGAATATGTGGATTACGTTTGTAGTCCATAGGCAAAGTCACGTCATCAATGTTCTTCACATTAATGTTCATCTTTGTCAGTGCCTCTATGTCCATCTTAAACTTACGTTTATTATTAGAGAACACTAGCTCGCCTGTTGGGCTGAGCAGTTTCACTAAGGATGCCAGTAAGTTCACATGGTCTCTTTGCACATCAAATGAATCTTCCATACGCTTAGAATTTGAGAAGGTCGGCGGATCGATAAAAATCAGATCGTACTGTTCACGGCAATCCCGGATCCACTGCATGCAGTCAGATTGAACAAACTCATACTGCTTACCTTGAAGCCCATTGAGTGCAAAGTTGTCCTTCGCCCAAGCAATATAGGTATTGGACATATCCACCGTCGTCACCGATTTAGCCCCACCAAGCGCCGCATGCACAGAAGCAGAACCTGTGTAAGAGAACAGGTTAAGTACACGGCGTCCCTTAGATTTTTGACCGACTAAACGGCGTGTCAATCTGTGATCGAGGAATAAACCTGTATCCAAATAACCAGTTAAGTTCAGTTTGAACTTAGCGCCATATTCAGTAGTGATAAGCTCTAACTTACGCTCATCCAGCTTTTGATACTGACTCGTGCCCTTTTGACGCTCACGCGTCTTCATGATCATCTTGTTCGGATTGATACCAATGGCCGACGGCAGTGCTAACAAAACATCGCTTAAACGACGCTTGGTTACGGCTTCAGGTATAGTTGCTGGCGCCATATATTCTTGAATAATCACGTAATCTAAGTATTTATCTACTGCGACGTTATATTCAGGAATGTCGGCATCATAAATACGATAGCTGTCGATGCCTTCTTTCTTGGCCCATTTCTCTAATAACTTGGCATTTTTCTTAATGCGGTTAGCAAATGCAGGGGCGATATCGGCAATGTCGACGCCGTCTGGCAGCACTGGTGTATCACGACGCGTACTGGTCGCATGCAAGGTATAAATGTTAAAGGCACATTCTAGGGCACCGTTGAACATCTTCATCTGTTTGTCGGCTTTAAGCTTAAGTGATGATACAAGCTCGATATCACTACACAGCATGGCCACTTTCCAGCCGCCAAACTCTTTCTTAAACTTGTCACCTAGCTGATAGTAAAGCTGCAATAACTCAGACACATTGCCTAAACGTTCACCATAAGGTGGGTTAGTGATCAAATATCCACTTTCTGCAGGCGGCGTTATCGTCAACGCATCTGCAACTTGAAACTCGATTAACTCGAGCACACCGGCATTTTCGGCGTTACGTTTGGCTAACGCGACTAAGCGCGAATCGATATCTGAGCCGTAGAATTTAATCTCGCAACGTTTCACGCCTAATGAGGCACGCGCTTTTGCTTCTTCAACAATTTCTTGCCACACAGCTTTATCATGACGACGCCAATGTTCAAACCCAAAACGGCTACGCTGTAAGCCTGGGGCAATATCGGCCGCCATTAAAGCCGCTTCAATCAGCACAGTTCCACTACCACAGAAAGGATCGAGCAAGGTCGAAGGCGCTGCTTGCCAGCCACTGCGTACTAACATGTTGGCGGCTAAGTTTTCCTTCAGAGGCGCTTCACCTGTGGTCGAACGATAGCCACGTTGATGCAGTGAGGGACCAGAGAAGTTCATCGCAATCGTGATTACGCCATTACGAAAATGGGCATCAACTTTAAAGTCAGCATCGACGCGTGACACATTTGGGCGCTCAACGTCATCGTCCCGGAATCTATCCACAACCGCGTCTTTAATCTTGAGTGCGCCGAACTGGGTATTATTGATAAAACCACCCGTACCATGAAAATCGATACTAAAAGTGCTTTTATTGGAAAAATGCGCCGGCCAATCGACACAATAGGCGGCATTATAAAGTTGCTCTGCCGACTCGCAGCTGCCTTTATAGATAACCAACACGATACGGCTGGCTAAGCGTGTCCATAAAGTAATCCGATACGCTAAAGCTAAGGGGGCAGTGAAATACACACCAGCAACACTCTCTTTTACTTCAGTCGCACCAAATTCTGTCAGCTCTTGGGCTAAGCTATATTCAAAGCCCTTAGGGGCGGCGGCAAAAAAATTAAGCATGGGATAATCAGTACGCAGTCAAAATCAAAGCGACATTATACCTGCTCGAATACATAAAAGATAAACAGTTATTAGTCGAAACCCCATTTAGTCTCATCCTCGACTTAAGATAATCAACGAAAAATCCCTAACTTATGTTTAAATTGTATGAAAGCCCCCCACTCCGCTTTATATTTAAGCGTTCACCACCTTTTTCGATCTTCGTCCTTGCAATGCCAAGGCGCTGCCGTTATAGTCTGCCCCGCTTTGAAGACGGACGCGGGATGGAGCAGCATGGTAGCTCGTCGGGCTCATAACCCGAAGGTCGTAGGTTCAAATCCTGCTCCCGCAACCATTTAAAAGCAAAATAATAAAGTAATACAGATAGATATCGGACGCGGGATGGAGCAGCATGGTAGCTCGTCGGGCTCATAACCCGAAGGTCGTCGGTTCAAATCCGGCTCCCGCAACCACTTTCTATATGTGTTTRTAAWGAGAAACAGCTTATCKGGCTCAACTCCTTATAAACAACAGGCGAAGGTARTCAGTTMAAATMCGRCTMCWGCAACCAATTCTTAGATGACAGAATTAAAACAGTTATTAACAGCAAYAATCGGACGCGGGATGGAGCAGCATGGTAGCTCGTCGGGCTCATAACCCGAAGGTCGTCGGTTCAAATCCGGCTCCCGCAACCACTTCTCTTTAATGTAAGAAAAAAATAACCAGCATAAGCTGGTTTTTTTGTGTCTGAAATTAACCACAGTTAAATATAGGACAGAGCAACAGGCTCACTCGTCGGGCTCAATTCTTTATAAACAACAGGCGAAGGTCGTCGCTGATTTAACATTAGCAATCCAGCTCCCGCAACCAATTCTCTTCATGAAAGAGAAAAATAACCAGCACAAGCTGGTTTTTTTGTATCTAAAATTCGTAATAACCCTCTGTAAAATCCTAACCAGATCACCATGGTAGCTCATCGGATTCAACGACCTATAAACAACCGATGAAAGCCATCAGTTCAAATCATCTTCAACAACAGCGTCCAAAATAAGATTTAAACTGTTCAGCTGACATCAATGCATTTTTTGGATGTCAAATTTCGCCATAAAAGTGTCGGACAATATGACGCCTGCCATAGCACCAAAGGAAACGGTGAAAATCATGATGAAAGGTAGAGGTTTCAAATAAGCGGAAGTGAGAACACCTTGACCGAACCAGTGCAGTAAAAGACCAAGGATCATGACGCCAAAAGCGAGCTTATTCGCGGCAAAAAACATCGGAATTTCGAACGCCCACAACGCTTTATTTTCCTTAAATTGAGCGAAACCGAAATAGAGATAAAGCAGTAATGCCACGATAGCGATAGAACAAACACTGAGTGTATAGCTTAATTGAGATATCCCAGCCAAGACTTGATAGCCAATACGAATAGCATAAATACCGACACCCAACCAAAGTATCAGCAGTGGCAATAAAATGAGTCCCATTTTTTATCCTTAAAAGTTGAGATAGACACACACTTTGCACCTAAAGCGAGCTCTGAAAATAGGCGCTTAATGCTATCCCAGACCTCGGTTCGTGAAGTGAGCGCTTGAAGTAAGTTCTTAGATTGAGCACTTAGCGTCAGATCCTATAGAAAGTTAGGACTTGGAATGAGCGCTTAGAGTCCATTCTTAAAGTAAATGCCTTAAGCAACAGCTAAAATAGCGCCAAGACCAGCATGCTACTTTATCCGCGCCATATGATACACACTGACAAACTCACCATTTCTAAAAGCAAAATCCTTCGACTCACCTTCAATAACAAAGCCAAATTTTTTATACAGACCAATGGCGGCATGATTATCGGTATAAACCGTTAATTCAATTCGTTTTATATTCATCCATTTATCGGTAAGCTCAAGCATCGCGTTAATCAAAGCGCTACCAACACCGCGGCCTTGGTAGCTGTCTTTTACCCCCATTCCAAAGGAGGCAACATGCCTACGACGGGGTTGCTCATACACCTCAAAACCCAACTCGCCGACAATTTCACCTTCAATCTCTGCGACATAGCGACTAATATGATTCGATGTTGCCGCAAGGCGTGACTCCCATTTATCGGTCGATGGCCAAGGGAGTTGTAAGGTACCAGTATAGGCATTTGGGCAGGCATATACGGCTTGAATGGCTGCGGCGTCACGCTTCTCTGCATGCCTAATCGTAATCTTTTCCAATGAGTCCCCTCCATGGTTTTCTAATAAAAAATACCTGTCCGGTTCAACGTACATAGAGCTAAGCACACAGATCTAAATCCACAAATTAGCTTAGGCACAAAGGCGCGAACACTGTGGTAAATCGCAACTTAGCCCGCTTCTTATCAAACCGACTTTACGGATGAAGCTCGCATAAGACAAGTATGAAATTTAAAAAACTATTGATAAACCTAGTTTTTATATGGGTAGATATCAATTGAAATGAGGATTGAAGCACAGCACTATCTCCACGGCCCTATCACCACAACCCAGCCTCGACATCTAGGTTGAAACACTGGGCAAATAAAAACCCGCTCAAGATAGGTTCTTGGCGGGTTTAAGGGATATCGCGACAATTGAGTCGAGCCGAACAGTTCAGCATTTAAATTAAGCTAATATAATCAATAACATTACACTAACTAAACTGAGTCACTGTGTTCTGTCAAAGTGGTAAACGACCATTAAAGGACAGCGCCAACGTAGTACTATCCACGTATTCCAACTCGCCACCTACGGGTACGCCATGGGCAATGCGGCTTATCATCACTTTGTGACGTCTGGCCATATCGGCAATAAAATGCGCTGTAGCCTCACCTTCTACTGTTGGATTTGTCGCTAATATCAGTTCGGTGACATCACCCGATGCCAAATGGCGCTCGAGTAACGCTAAGCCTAACTCTTCTGGCCCCACACCATCGAGGGGCGATAAATGGCCTAAAAGCACAAAGTAACGGCCAGTGAAATGTCCACCCGCTTCAATGGCTAACACATCAGCCGGCGTTTCCACCACACAAATGGTGGAGGAGGTTCCGCGTTTATGGCTAGCACAGATCGGACAGAGGGTTTCTTCAGTGTAGGTTCGGCAAGACTGACAATGACCGACGTCACTCATCGCACTGGACAGCGCACTGGCTAACTTAAGCCCTGCTTTTCGGTCGCGTTCAAGTAACTGAAACGCCATACGTTGCGCCGATTTAGGCCCAACCCCAGGTAAACAACGCAGGGACTGAATTAACTCATCTAACAATGGACTAAATTTCATCGGCTATCTCAATTAAAATGGCATTTTCATGCCTGGTGGTAATTGCATGCCACCAGTAACTTCAGCCATTTTAGTTTTTTGGTTTTCTTCGATTCGACGAGCAGCGTCATTACAGGCCGCAGCAATCAAATCTTCCAGCATTTCTTTGTCGTCTTCCATCAGGCTTGGGTCGATTTCGACTTTACGCACTGTGTGCGCGCCTGTCATAGTCACTTTCACCAAACCAGCACCAGATTCACCCACCATTTCCATACGGGCGATTTCTTCCTGCATTTTGGCCATTTTTTCTTGCATCATCTGGGCCTGTTTCATCAAATTGCCCATACCGCCTTTTCCAAACATAGTCATTTCTCTTCTATTAGGGTTAGTCGCAAGCATTAACGCGGCTAATCTTACTTAAATAAATGGGATTGGCAATCAATGCCGTTATCTTGTTAATAAACTTATGATCTCGATGCAGAGTTTCTCAGCAGCATCACTATAAATATGCACTCGAAGCCTAAATTTAAACCACAACGCTACAAATTAACGATGAAAATTTTACCCAAAGACTCGCCAATAATGGCTAACTCGCGGCCTCAGTTAACTCTGGTAACGCTTGTATTTGCTGACTGCGTAAATTCAACAACTCTGGCGGATACACTAGACTATCGGCATCGAGTTCGGCGCCCATACGTTGGATCAACCATTGCACATTGTCATCATGGATCAATGATTGATGCGCTTGTTGTAGCAACTCTTGGTGGAAACGCTTACGTAACTCTAAGGGCGTTTCCCGCTGTTCATCGATTCCTATGACCACTTGTACCCGTCTTGGGTTCCCGAGCGCGGTAGTTAAGGCTTGCTCAAGCTGCACTATGGCAACATCGGCCGCTAGATGCTTCTGGTTTGGTTTAAGCAGCAACGGCAAAGGATCGCTCAAGGTTTGGCAGACAGAATTAACCGCCAGTTGCCGCACTCGCCCGCCGATCTCTAAGCTCGCCATCAACTTGTACCAATGTAAATCTAATGGATGACCGCTAATAGGTTGAGTCGAACTGAGCGCGATTTGTGTCTCATGCGTATGTTCCACTGCATTCGACGCATTTGTCAGTGCTGTTGTGCTAACCGAAGCAAACTCTGAGCCGGATATTTCTTCTTGACGTACAGCCTGATTTTGAAGTATCTCCGACTTCAAACTTGATGCTGCGAGCTGCCCGTCACTCAGGGATAGAGTGTCATCTTGTGCATGATTAGGTGCGTAACTCGCGCCTAAAAGCTCTTGAGCATGACTGGCTTGAACATTATTTATATCAGTAGCTTGCGCGCTCACAGGCTGAACACTGTCAGTCTTATTGCTATCGACTTGCGTCACTTCGATAGATTCAGCTTCAGGCGCTGCCTCCCAAGGCGGACGATCATCTGCAGCGGACGGTTTGACAGGCTTCTCAGAGATAATTCCAGTTGAAATGACGACTGAAGATACAGCTTGGTGCAGATCGATAGGCTCAAGATCTAAGTCGAAGTCATCATCAAAATCTATCGCTAAATCAGGGTCTAAATTAGATGCTGGATCAACAGAAAATGCCACACTTGGCTGACTCGCTTCAACTTTAGTAACCGATTTAGGTAAGGTTACACCATGTGATTTAGTGTTTGGCGTCTTAAGTTTTGAGTCCAATGACGACTTTTTTTCATCACCGTCCTTAGCACTTAAGGCGTCAAGATCCGATAACAGCGAATCCCGCGCTGCCAACACAGCTGAGAGAATATCATCATCGGCTAAGGATACAGAAGCGGCTTGTTGTAGCGCTTGGTCTTGTATTGAATCTGATACTGAGGTCTGTGATTGAGTGAAGACTTGAGCCACAGGTGCTGACTGACGATCAGCAGAAGCTTGCATGCCTGCAGCATTTGAAACACCTACAGAACTTTGCACACCAACAGAATTTATTGCCTCTTGCGAATCAAAGCCATGGTTAAAGTTATCATCATTATAAGCGCCAGAGGAGACATCAGCATATCCGTCTTGATAGGAATCTAGCGGAGCTGACTCTAGGGCATAATCCCCTATCACTGGATATGAATGCACAGTTTCATTTCCATCAAGACTATTGGCATCATGCCCTAGCTCAAACGCGTTGTTATCGATGTTGTTATCGAAGATGTTCTCTGCAGCAAGGTCTTTGTCAAAAAGAGCTTTATCTACACTGTCATCACACTCAACCGCTGTTGAATTGACAGCAGTTTCAGGCTCTGCCGTATTCACTAGACTCGGTTCGGAAGCTGTTGTGACTAATTCAATTCCTTGAATATTCTGAGTATCAATACTAGCGACCGATACCTCGATACCAGCAACAGATTCTGAAGTGTGTATAAGAGACGCTTGAGCGGTTGATACTGTTTGAGTTTGTGGCTCGACCTCAGCATTCACTATCTCAACGTTTAAGCTGCCAGCGTTAAATCCCTGACTCTGCGCCTGACTTAGAATCACCGCCTGTTCGACAATTAATGCCGCATCCGCTTCGAGCTCAGCATCAAGTGCCTGCTCTGCGGTATCGGCAGGCTCAATTAATGCTGTTTTTTTTTCAGCTGTATGTGATTCAGCAGTATGTGTTTCAGCAAACTGTTGTTCATTTACATCAAGAGCTTGCGCTGCAGCAGTTGCCGCAACTGGCATTTGCCCTGCGGGTAAACTGATCTCAGCGACAGCATCAGGCTGCCAGCGCTTTACTGGCTTTTCCGGCACAAACGCCACAGCGCGTAATAGCGCCATCTCAAGACCCGATTTAGGATCCGGTGCATGGGGTAAGTCTTTGCGGCCTGTTAATAAAATCTGATAATAAAGCTGCACTTGTTCCGGCTTAAGCTGTTCGGCAAACGCGCGAATCTGTGCGCTATACAAGGATTGCTGCGCGCAAGCGGGGGCAAATTGGGTCAAGGTAATTTGATGTAACAACTCAAGTAAACTGCGTAGCACTTCTTGGGCATCTGCGCCGTACGCGAGCACTTGGGCACATGTATGCATTAACACACCAATATCGGCATCGGTTAAGGCGTTAAGCAAGGCAACTACATGCTGTTCATCAATACTGCCAAGCATAGTTTGCACTTGGCTAAGCATCACATTACCGCCACCAAAGGCGATGGCTTGATCGGTCAAACTCAAGGCATCACGCATACTGCCATTGGCAGCTTTAGCCAGCAATTTTAGGGCTTCTGCATCAAAGGGAAACTGCTCTTGGGTCAAAATATGATTGAGCTGAGTGCCAATTTCAGCTTGGGTCAGGCTTTTTAAATTGAACTGCAAACAACGAGATAACACAGTCACTGGCAGTTTCTGCGGATCGGTGGTCGCCAGAAGAAATTTAACGTGCTCGGGGGGTTCTTCTAAGGTTTTTAGCAGTGCGTTAAAACTGCTGCGCGACAGCATATGCACTTCGTCGATGAGATAAACCTTAAAGCGACCACGGGTTGGACGATACTGCACATTGTCTAACAGCTCACGGGTATCATCGACCTTAGTGCGAGATGCGGCATCGACTTCAATCAAATCGACAAAACGACCTTGGGCGATTTCCACACAACTGCCGCAAACACCGCAGGGAGTCGCTGTCACACCTTGTTCACAGTTTAAGCCTTTGGCAAAGAGTCGCGCTAAACTGGTTTTACCAACACCGCGCGTTCCCGTAAACAGGTAAGCATGGTGTAAGCGCTGCTGGCTTAACGCATTGGTCAAGGCATGCAAAACATGGCTTTGGCCAACCATTTGATCAAATGTGGCAGGGCGCCATTTTCTGGCTAACACCTGATATGACATGGAACTCCCCAGAGTATGTGATACAAAAGCGGGAGCATGCGCCCCGAGAACTTTGAAAGATAACATGCCATGATTTGACATGCCATCAAACTATCCCAAGGCGCCTTTAGCTGCAGATTTATTCGCCTTCAAACTCACAAAGTTTAACCAACTCAAGCCCTAATGCGGTTAAACGGGCTTCACCGCCTAAATCAGGTAATGAGATCACAAAGGCCGCATGTTTAACTTCACCGCCGAGTTGGCGAATGAGTTTAACGGTTGCTTCGATAGTACCGCCAGTGGCGAGTAAATCGTCAACAACGAGCACTTTGTCATTTGCGCTAATCGCATCAGTATGAATTTCTAGGCTATCGTGACCGTATTCTAGTTCATAGCTTTGGCTGATGGTTGCACGCGGCAATTTGCCGGGTTTACGCACAGGTACAAAACCGATACCCAATTCTAAAGCCAACGGTGCACCAAATAAGAAACCACGGGCTTCAGTGCCCACAATTTTGGTAAAGCCTTGACCACGATAATGTTCAACTAACAAGTCGATGGTCGCTTTATAGGCTGCTGCATTCTCAAGCAAACTGGTGACATCTCGAAATAAAATCCCTTCCTTAGGATAATTAGGAATCGTTTTAATGCTTTGCTTTATCAAGGATAAGGTTTCTGTATTCATAGCCATCATATTTGCTTAATAAGTTACTTAATCAATTCACCAACCTAGCGGTGGCGGTATAAAACAAAACGTCCACACTGGGTGGACGCATTGTCGAAAGTCGGACAAAGCTTATGCCGCTTTAGTTTTAGTTGCAACAATCACAATGCACAAGTGATGGAAAGGTTATCAATTTGTGCCTTAGATCAAACACTGTTGGCTCTCAGTTAAATCGCCTCAACAAGAACACGACTAAACTTTCAGTCACAGCACTTGAGCCCATTCAATCACTCAATCATCCCTCTATTTCAGGTATACCTTTAAGATACCAAAGTAGGATCAACGCCATGACAAACAGCAGACCTTTTACCCAAAGGATAGGGACCACAATAATACTGACACTAAAACTGAGTGCGCTAACTATCATGGCTTTGCGTTTCAATCCCTTACGCATTGCTCGCTGCTCTTGCCACTGGGTTAAGGCATCGGCAAACCAGGGATGTGTCATCAACCAATGGTGTAAACGTTCACTCGAGCGGGCAAAGCAGAAGGCAGCAAGCAAGATAAAAGGCACGGTCGGCAATATCGGTAGCACGATACCGACTAAACCTAAGACTAAAGCGGTTAAGCCTAACAGTAAAAATAATCCGCGCTTTAATACCATAGGTTTAAATGCCCTTTATCGAAAAAACAAAAGCCACTCGAAGAGTGGCCAATAGGCTATGCGCTAAAGATTAACGCTCGCTTAAATTAAACCTAAATGCTTTAACCAAGACAGACTTGCTGGCAGAGTCGGCAACAGTAAAACTAAAATAAAACCAATAAAATACAAAAAATTAAATGGGTCTTTGAACGGCTGACTACTCATTACAGCTCCTCTAGTATGTGCAAGTATAAGTGCGCAGAAATCGTACAGTGATTGAGATCACAAAACGGCCGACATTGTAGCGGTTTGTCAAATTAATAAAAACCCTCTAAATGTAGGGTTATTGCATTTATTTCGGCAATTATCCCAACCTTAAGACTGACGTCCGCGCACTATCCCTTTGGCCGCTAATTGCTCGAGTAACTGCATACAACCTTGTTCAATAATCTCTGGCGCCATTTGAGGATAAGTAGTTGTTAACCAATCAACTATCTCTTTAAAACCCGCTTGGCCTTGAGCTTGAAGAAATGCCAGCACCTGCGCGCTTAAGGGATTTAACTGTAAGAAGCACACTTCACAATCGGCATCTTGATAGAGACAAAAAAACACTGGCGTATCGAGTTGTTGCTGCGGACGATAATCCTGACGAATGTGCTGCACCTCAAAATGATACTGCGCTACCCTCGCCGTCTGCGACAAACATAAAGCCTGCGTCGACATTTGCGCTGAGCTGAGTTGAGATTCATCCTCACTCGCCTGTGCGACCGCAACGGCCAACTCTAGCCATTCATAGTGCGCTAATTCGAGCATAAAAACAGGATCATTTGCCGTAGGCTGATATTCCTGCTGTAAAAAATCTAAAAACTCACCCGCGATATCGATAAAAATGGGCGATTGGCAATCATGTTGACTGAAAAAACGCTGCACCAAAGTCAGCCATTCCTCCTCAGAATACAAACTTTTAAGCACGGGGAAGCCGTTCGACACAAATCCCAGCACATTATTAAAAAATAACTCGCGGTAAACCTGCATACGCCGGACATCAGTATCCGCGGGCAATGGCGAAGAGGGATCGCGGATATAATCGATAAAGGATTGCTGCACTTGCTTAAAATCCATTAGGCGCTCCTCTTTACGGCATGAGCGCTATTTTGGGCATGGGAGTTGGACGCCGCCATTTGATAACCGTGAATTTGATTTATCTCGAGCAACAATTCAGCGGTTGTCGGCAAATTAAAGTCACGCTCAAGCAAAGTCGGTTTTACCCCATGCAAAGCATAACAGCGCTGTAATAATGTCCAGACGGGATCGTTAATGGCGGCGCCATGGGTATCAATGAGCAGATCTTCAGCTTGTTTGTAATGCCCAGCAATATGCAAATAGGCGATGCGCTCCGTCGGCATGGCCTGTAAAAAGGCATCGGCATCGTATTGATGGTTTATCGAGTTCACATAGATGTTGTTCACATCCAGTAGCAGTTTACAATCTGCTTCTTGCAGCACGGCATTAACGAATTCAAGTTCTGTCATTTGCGCACCTGGAGCGGCATAAAAAGACACATTTTCTAAAATGAGCGGCCGCTCTAAAATATCTTCTACTTGCTTAACCCGCGCCGCCACATGCTTCACTGCAGCGTCGGTAAAAGGGATAGGCATTAAATCATATAAGTGACCTTGCCCTGAGCAATAACTTAAATGTTCGGAATAGACTTGGATTTGGTGTAAATCCATAAAGGTTTTGATATTTTTTACAAACGCGAGATCTAAGGGTTCAGGGCTACCAATGGATAAACTCAAACCGTGGCAGTAGAAAGTATGTTGCTCAGTCAACTCACGAAATTGGCGGCCAAATTTACCACCTAAGGTCATCCAATTCTCAGGCGCTACTTCAAAAAAATTAATAGCATCAGGCACCTGTAAACAAAATTCACTGAGCATTTCTCGTCTTAATCCCAGCCCTACCTGTGCCGTATTTTTTTGATCATTCATAGAACCTCACGAACGCTAACCTGTAATCGCTTAAGAATAAAACACAAGAGACCAGCGCTGGCTGGCCTCTTTAGGCTCAATTATCCCAATAACTGCAGGGATAAAACAAACCCGCTTTACTTCACTTCTTTTTTAACGGCTTCGACTTTAGCATCCACTTTTTCGGCGGTTTTCTTCATATCAGCGCCACATTTCGCTTCACCACACTTACCTTCATGGGCCTTATCAGCGGCTTTCTTCATGTCAGCACCGCATTTCGCTTCGCCACATTTCCCCTCATGAGCTTTATCTGCAGCCGCTTTTTTCATCTCAGCACCGCATTTAGCCTCACCACACTTACCTTCTTTGGCTTTTTCAGCGGCGGCTTTCTTCATGTCTGCGCCGCATTTGGCTTCACCACATTTGCCTTCTGAACCGACAATTTGATAGCCCGCATCCATAGCTTCAAAACCAAATGGGTTAGTTTGTGCATTGACAGCAAAAGCTGAACTCATCACAACTGAACCTAACGCTACTGCAACTGCTGTTTTTTTAACTGAATTCATAAATAATCCCTTCTTGTTTATTGAGTAATAATGACCAACAACAGTTTAAGTAGCTGGCTTACAACAAAAGACCTGCCTTATTTCGATTCTATTGCAAAAAATATCACTAAGTCACAGAAATGGTAAAAATATCCTGCTAGGACAATCAGTTTAGCTTGGATTTTATTTATTGGCGTACCTATTCATCCTCCTTCACAAGGCCACTTTGTAACTTAGGGCTGATAAGGTAGAATGCTCGCCCTTTGCAACAGATATGGGTTTACTGCAGTGCGTGTGATTTTGGCTCCAATGGAAGGCGTAGTAGACGCTTTGATGCGTGACATCCTATCGACCATCAATCCCTACGATTTGCTCGTCACCGAATTTGTGCGAGTGGTAGACCAACTGCTGCCTGAAAAGGTCTTTCTCAAACTGTGTCCTGAACTGCTCAACAACGGCAACACCCCTTCAGGTACGCCAGTACGAGTACAATTGCTTGGTCAAGAACCCCAATGTATGGGCGAAAATGCCCTGCGTGCCATTGAGCTAGGCTCACACGGTGTTGATGCAAACTTTGGCTGTCCAGCAAAAATTGTTAACCGCAGTAAAGGTGGCGCCGTATTATTGCAATATCCTGAGAGTGTGCACGATATTGTCAAAGCCATGCGTCAAGCAGTACCAAAAGAGCATGCCGTAACGGCCAAAATACGTTTGGGCTACGAAGATAAGTCACTGTTTATGGAAAACGCCATTGCTGTGTATGAAGCCGGTGCAACTGAACTTGCCATCCATGCGCGCAGTAAAGTCGACGGTTACAGACCGCCAGCCTACTGGGAATACATCACCGAAGTGCGCAAACGTTTGCCGATCCCGGTGATCGCCAACGGTGAAATTTGGAACAGTGACGATGCTAAGCGTTGTATCGAGGTCACGGGCTGCGACAGTATCATGATCGGCCGCGGGGCAATTTCATTGCCGAACTTGGCTGATACTATCAAGACAGGAGCCACTCCTTATACTTGGGCGCAAACCTTAGGGCTCATGCTCAGTTATACCCAAAGGGAACTCAATGGCCGTAAAAGTGACTATTATCCAGCCCGGATCAAACAGTGGTTTACCTATCTCAACCGTCAATATCCCGAAGCCGATACCTTGTTTAGGGAACTGCGAGTCTTTAAAACAACGGAAGAAATTGTCCGCGTATTAGAAACAGCGCAACGGAACTTATGCGACGAATAATCGCAACGATATATGTGATAAAAGGGCTTTTGCCGTAGCACATATAATGCGATAAGAATGAAGTACTTTTTCGATTTTTAACGGCTAAAAAACCGAAAATGTGGCAGATACTTGATCTTTATCATAGTCGTTGATAGTGGAACTATTAGACTGGACGCCTAGAGTCAAATGAAATAGGCGATTTTACGTGAGCACCACCCATATCAGACATGAATTGTCAGAGCTTGAAGCTAATCTAAGGAAAGAAATAGGCGCGCTCCCTCTGTTCCTCGAAGCCATAGGGGAGCATTACGCTAGCCTGAGTCTGGCAGAATTAATTGATAAATTGGCTCAGACACCACTGGCTGAACACCCACTATTTTGCCGATTAAATAAACTTGATGCCGCCTTTTGCCAGCTCGACTTAGGTCTCTACGGTCTTTGCTCGGATTGTGAGGCAGAAATTGAAAGCGAACGCTTAAGCCAAGATCCCACCGAACAACGCTGCACCTCCTGCGCCGAGCATTATCAGCATGAACACCGCCACGAACTGCGCCTCACGCATTGATAGCGCTCATTCGACACCCAGTAAACTGCCTTATAAGCAAAAAAACCTCCGCAAGCGGAGGTTTGAGTTATCCAGGGAGGGCGGACAACCTAAAACTTCTGGTTTATTCTCAGGTAATACGTTCTACCTAACACATCATATAAACCCACATTCACATCGCGATAATCGGCGTAGGTGTAATAGTTTGGTGTTTCAGCATCAAACACATTATTCACCCCTACTGTGATAGAGCCGTTATAAGCATGGGTATAACCAAACTGAATATTATGTTTAAAGTAATTATCGTAATAAACATAACGGTCGGTTTCTTCTAACTCATTGAAATAACTTGCTGATTGACTACCGATATAAACAACTGTCCATGCGGCAGAAAAATCATCGTATTTCCAACTGGTCGCAAAGTTACCGCGCCAATCGGGCGAGTCAGTCGACCCTGCGTAGTCGATCATGTCTGCTTCAGCGTTATCCTGCTTTTTAAAATCAAGCACATGAGTTAAATCCAGTTTGAAATTGAAATCCCCAAAGCCTGTTTCTAAGTTATAAGCCGTAACAAAATCGATACCTGAGGTCTCAACTGTAGCTAAGTTACGAACTCCGGCTTCAATATATTCAATCTTGCCATCAGGACCGCGCGTCACATAGGGAGAAGAACCATTCTTGATTTCATCACGCAGGATATCATCCACATCAATTGACTCAATTTTGTTGTCATAGGTGATTGAGTAATAAGATAACTCCAAGTTCCATGCGTCAGTGACATTCCAAACGCCGCCAAAGGTTAACGAGTTACCCTCTTCAGCCTCTAGATCAGGATTCCCTCCATACCAGGTTTTATGTTGATTATTAGTCGCGCAATATATGGCATCCACGTTACCAGGTTCATTACACCATAAAGAATCAACACCCTTCTCAAAACTCAAGGATTGAGACGAGAACATTTCGCTCATATTCGGCGCACGGAATGAGTCACCATAGCTAGCACGCAGTAATAACGTGTCTATAGGACGCCAGCTTAAACCAAACTTAGGCACTACGGCATCGAAGGTCGATGAATTAACAACTTCCCCCTGAGGCCCTGTGAGAGTTCCTTCCTGCTCATAGCGCTCATAACGTACTGCGGCAGAAAACTCAACATTGGCAGGTAAGCCTACTTGGAGTTCCAAATAAGCGGCGCTACGGTCACGTGTGGCATCCACATCATCCCCCCCCGAACCGCCGGAGATAATACCCGCGGCCGATTCTGGATCACTGGTTTGCTTAAACTTGATCATTTCATATTCAAGACCACCGACCATAGCGACTGAAAGATCACCGTCATCGAGCAGTAAGGTCGAAGCAAGACCATCCAATTGAGTACTTTCAAATTTGCCCTGATAAACCCCAGTATGCGCAGCTTTACGATACAGATCTGTCATCTGTTGATCCCACTGCTCATAACTCATTCCAGAGGTATTGAAAATATCATATTGCTCTGAATCAATTTCTTGCTGAATAATATCGTCGTTCAGTAAATTATAATTAAAACTATTTGTCGTCGATGTTGCGTGCTGGGCATTTAATTCCCAGTCGATACCATTCCCTGAATCTATTGTACCAACAAAGCCACCTAGAATATCAAAGTTGTTGGTTTCAGTTAATGTATCTCGCTCGCCAAGTTGCGCGCCTCGCATAGAAATCACTAATTCTTCGCCAACTGGATTAAACTTATTATCGGCACTCATCACAGGGGTATTCGTTGATACTGGCGTACCCGCATAACGGGTTTCAGTTTCTGCTAATGAAGCAGAAGCACGGCCTCGGAATTTTATATTCTCTGAAATCTCATAGGAGAAATTAGATAACAGCGAATTACGGGTTTGATCACCAAATAACTTAGTGACATTACCATGGTTATATAAACAACGACCATCACCTGAGTCTATGGTATTTTCCGTTTTTTCACATATATCTGAATTACTATACCAGCTACCGTTGCCTGGTCCATATTTACCGTTTGGTACTGAGCTATATCCACTATATGCGTTATAACTTGAATCGTCCATTCGCCAAATATCACGATCCATTACCGCTTTAGTATCATAATATTCATAGGTTAGCGTGATATTGCCTTTATCAGTATTAAAGCCCGTTGCAAGTGATAAACGGTTGGCATCGCCTCCTTCCACACTTGGCTGCTCAGTGCTGTAATCGAGTTGAAACCCTTCAAACTCCTTCTTAGTGATAATGTTTATCACACCCGCAACCGCATCGGAACCATATACTGCCGAGGCGCCATCGCGCAGGATTTCAATACGCTCCACTATAGCCATAGGGATAGAAGATGTATCGGCCACAGAGCCAGAGCTCGAACTCGTGCCCGGCATACGGCGTCCATCTAATAACACTAATGTCGCAGACGCTCCTAAACCACGTAAATTGACATCACTGGTTGAGCTTGCTCCTGATCCATAGCCAGAAATACCACGCCAAGAACCAAAGCTGTTTATCGCGGAGTTATTCAATACGTCAGCAACGGTTTTTTCACCCGTCATGGCAATATCCGCAGCATTAATGACAGTCACGGGTGAAACAGTTTCCATATCAACTTGTTTAATACGAGAACCCGTCACTTCAATGCGTTCAACTTTCGCATTTTCTTCTGCTGCACTTACCGCTGCAGAAAAGCCTATTCCAGAAAAAACCACACTGCTTGTCGCCACTGTAATTAAACTAGTACGAACGGCTTTGGCCGTTAAACTTAAATAGCGCATTAATCTCTCCTTGAGGTAAATAAAACCCTATGTTTGTTATTTTTATATTTGGCAAGCGAACTCTATTTCGCTGTAGGGATAATGTTAATGCGCAACATCTAAGTCAACCATTAAAAACAATTAATCTCAAATCAAAACAAATTGACACAAAATAAATCAACTTGAATATAAGATATCCGGATATACATCATGGGGTTAAGCAATGCAGACCTGTTGAATATATTAAATATTTAATTTGATACAATAAATATCAATTGTTAACCAAAAGAACACCGAGAAACTCACGCCACAAATGAATCAAAGTGTATCGCAAATAAAACGCTGAATATTAATTTACACTTAGTTAAATATTAATTAACCATAAAAAATGCCACTCATTTGAGTGGCATTAATATTGAAACACTGAGTAATGATTGATTACTTAAAGTTGGCAACCTTCAACACTTTTTGAGTTCTCATAAACAATATCGCCTACAGGATTGTAGTCAGCAGCTTTAATCACTTGTTTCTCTTTCAAGAAAGAATAGAGTAAATCAGCATCAACAAAACCCGTTTGAATTGGGCTGGTTAGTTTAGGATAACCGTCACCACCCGCAGCATTAAAGCTAGGTACAGTGAACTTATAAGTGGCTGTTGGGCTAAAATCCTTGCCACCGATGTCGCTGATGTTGGCTGTTTTAGCCACACAGTCAATGGTCATTTTCACACCAGTGATTTGTGCATAACCACCAGAACCAACTTGAAGACTGCCGACTGCGCCTAAATAAGCCGCAACTTCAGTACCCGTCATTTCGTTAAGGGTAACCATATTACCAAATGGCTGAACAGTCAGCACGTCACGGTAACTAATGTTGCCTGGTTGGATAGATGCACGTACACCGCCTGAGTTCATTACACCAAAATCAGCAGTCACTTTAGCACTTTGTGCCATCGCTAACATACGGCCTAAGTTAGTTTGCTTATTACGCACGTTTGCACGCTCACCATCTAACAGGGCATCCGTTGTCGCAATGACTTCGTCTAACTTAGCTTGACCTTTCTCTTGATAGTAAGAAAGCAGCTCTTTTAACTCTGAATCCGGTTCAATTTTAGTGCCAGCTAAGTCAGCAGTTTTCTTACCAGCATCATCCAGTTTGCGCATATTCACAGGGACAAGCTTGTAGCTCGCTAGATGGAGTTCACCGTTAAAGTATTCAAAATCTGCACGGCCAACATATTTACCCCATTCATGGGCTTGCATGATCCAAGTGCCATTTTGTTTATCAGGTGCACATGCATCACCAGGCTTAAAGGCTGCATAAGCTTTGTTGTCAGTTCCCGGTTCCATACACACTGGATTCTGTGAATGACCACCGATAACAACTTGTAAATCCCCTTCTTTCAATGCGCGAGCCATAGCTACATCGCCAGGGGCATTACTACCATTTTTACCATCCGCGTAATGACCCATGTGCGTGGTAGCGAAAATGATATCTGCCGCTTTGGCATCTTTAATTTCTTTAATCACTTTAGCAACTTCCACCTTAGGATCGGTGAATGTTAGATCGCTAATGTATTCTGGGTTACCAATCTTAGCAGTGTCTTCTGTCGTTAAACCAATAACAGCAACTTTAAGACCATTAACGTCAAATACTTTATAGGCATCAAAGTAACGCTCACCAAGAGTACCATCGGCATTTTTACGGTAAATGTTCGCCGCTAACATAGGGAATTCAGCAAGGCGACGCTGCATATCAAGTACTGATAACGGATTGTCAAACTCATGGTTACCAACAGCCATGGCGTCATAACCAATTTTATTCATGCCCGTAAAGTCTGGTATGGCATCTTGAAGATCAGATTCTGGTACACCCGTATTAATATCACCACCAGATAATAATAAGGTTTGACTGCCATTCTTACTCACTTCTGCACGAATTTGATCAACCAGAGTTTTCTGAGCGGCTAAACCGTATTCACCATCACTGTTTTCCCAGAAACGGCCATGGTTGTCATTGGTATGTAAAACGGTAAACGTTTTACAAGCACTTCCCGCTTCAGCACACGTTGTTGGAACTTTATCGTCATCACTATTATTACAACCCGCAAGTGCAGCGAGAACAGCAGTTGCAACTAATCCTTTAATAAGCATATGTCTCATTACATCAACCCCTTGATTTTAATTATTTTATCATAGAAAGATTGTCGTGAACTCCATCAAGTTCAGCGTCACGGATAATAGCAAATAATAAAGATAAATTGTGTCATTTTTATTAAAAACTTGACATTTATATGAAATTTGGCGGGCATTTTAAGAAGGATTTGTTTCATATAAAAAATAAGCTGAATGACTGATTTTTATATATTTAGAGAATACAAAATAAAAATGGAATAAATGGATTTTAATCGTTTGTTATAAATAACTTAGGAAATATGAAAAAACATCGCGATTGTTCCTTTAAAAAAACAAGCATGGGTAAATTTCAACTTACCGCATGCTGTTTTTATCAGCAATTAGACTTGTCTACATTTCAAATCGCTGTAATAACCATTTAGAAATCGCTTTCAATTGTTCAGGAATGACAGAATGTGGCATAGGATAAGTCTGCCACGTAACATGATAGCCGCCCGCCGTTAAGGCTTCTTTTGCTAACATTCCAGCGGATAATGGTACAACATCATCCTGTAGACCGTGTTGCTGTAATATGGGTGTATTGCGATTCGCCGCACTTAATTCAGCGGGTAACACATCGCCCGTCGGCAAATAGCAAGACAACGCCATAATCCCTGCAAGTGGCTCAGGGAAACGCAGTCCAGAGAATAAACTCATTACTCCACCCTGACTGAATCCCGCTAATACGATACGTTGACTCGCAATACCCGCCGCGATTTGTTCATTAATTAATGCGGCAACCCTTTTTTCCGACTCAAGCACGCCTTGCATATCGGCTCTGTCATGCAAATCCATGCTTTTAATATCGTACCAAGCGCGCATAACGTAGCCACCATTAATGGTCACTGCTTGCTCTGGTGCATGGGGAAAAATAAATCGAATAGCATGATCTACAGGTAAGCCTAATGCAGGCACTACGGGAGCAAATCCGGCCCCCGAATCCCCTAATCCATGTAACCAAATAACCACAGCCGTAGCAGGAGTCTTAGGTTCGACAACAATACGCTCAAGAGAAACTGACATACTAAAAATTCCCAATTCGATATTAAACACTCATCAACTAAAAAATGATGATAAATCTATACGTTAAACACTCATCACCACTCGGGCACAGGTTATTCAGCATCCATGCCCAGCACATCTTGAATCGCACGTAACTGAGCATTTGAGTCCAATACTAAGCTCCAACGTACACCGCCACCATCGGCGATCAGCATAGGAGGCTGACGTCTCAAGCCGATATCCTCAGCACTCGCTTGCAGTACGATACTGGCAACGTTGAGGCGCACTTGAACCTCAAACTCAGTAACGATTAACTTACCCTGCGAAAAATCTAACACCATTATGATAACCGCCCTATGTGAAAACGCCGTCATCATAGCAAACTTGTGCTCTTTTACCGATGGCATTTCCTGACCAGCATTCAAGCCATTAAAGTTTGATTACATTTGAGCTAACAGTGAGATAACAAATCCAGTGAATTATCAGGTAAACTTTTGCGCTAATAGAGTGGGTTAACAGAAAACCAAGCTGAATTGATGGTCTTATCGCCCCAAACTCGAACTAACATACTTCATCATTAGGCTACTATAAATAATGCTTTCACTTCGTCGAACCGTCCTTTACAGCACCCTAGTCTTTGCCCTGCAACTAATTCCCTGCGCTTATGCCAATAGCACGCCAAATACCTTAACCACTGAGCCTACTGCCACTGTTGTACAAGCTGATACGCAGCAGAACCAAGATGCATTGACCTACGCCAATTACACTGAAGTCAGCGTGAGTCATTTGGAAATAGCCCTTGTAGTTGATTTTAAGCAAAACCGCTTATCCGGTGAAGCCACCCTCGATTTAGCTTGGCATAAGGCGGGGAAAGAACTCATCTTAGATACTCGAGATCTGACGATTAACAGCGTAAGTGCTTTAAATACAGCGGGGAAATGGCAAAGCATGCCATTCACGTTAGCCAAAGCGGACGCTGTAAAAGGCGCGGCGCTGACCATCAAACTTGCTGATGAAAATAGTCAAAAGGTCAAAATCAATTACCACACATCGAATAATCCGTCTGGTATTCAATGGTTAACCCCTGAGCAAACCCAAGGTAAACAGTTGCCTTTTATGTTCAGTCAGAGTCAGGCGATTCACGCCCGCAGTTGGATCCCACTGCAAGATACGCCAGCCGTTCGCCAAACCTATAGCGCAACAATTACTGCCGATAAAGCCATCACTGTGGTCATGAGTGCCGATCGCAAGACCCTGTCGAGCACTCAGACCCAATTCACTATGCCGCAGGCTATTCCAGCTTATTTGATTGCTATTGCGGCAGGACATTTAAAGTTTGCTCCCTTAGATAACATCTCGGGCATTTGGGCTGAGCCAGAGATCCTCGACAAAGCGAGCAAAGAATTTGCCGACACGCCAGAAATGATCAAAATCGCGGCTAAACGTTATGGCGATTACCCTTGGGGACGTTATGACTTACTTATCTTGCCACCAAGTTTCCCCTTTGGCGGCATGGAAAACCCGCGTTTGTCTTTTATTACACCCACAGTGATCGCGGGTGATAAAAGCTTAGTGAGCCTCATCGCCCACGAACTTGCGCACTCGTGGTCGGGTAATTTAGTGACCAACGCCACTTGGCGCGATCTCTGGCTTAATGAAGGTTTTACGACCTATGTTGAGAATCGCATCATGGAAGACCTCTATGGCCGCGACCGGGCACTGATGGAGCAAACCATCGGCTACTCTGAATTGCTTGCCGAACTTGAAGAGCTCACTCCTGCCGATTCAGTGCTACATCTCGATCTCGGTAAACGTTCGCCCGACGAAGCCTTCAGCGGTGTCCCTTATGTAAAAGGCCAGTTGTTCTTAATATTTTTAGAGCAAAAATTTGGCCGTGAACGCTTCGACACTTTTGTGAAAAGCTACTTCGATCATTTTGCATTTCAGAGTATTACTACGGCGCAATTCCGTGAATATTTATCTTTGAATCTATTAAACAAATATCCCCATCTTGTCAGTGAAGGTGAAGTGGATACTTGGATTGAAGGTCAAGGTTTACCGTCATTTCTTGTGCCGCCCAATTCCCATGCCTTCGATGATATTGATGCTCAAAGACAAACTTGGCTCGAGGGTAAACTCAGTGCAAGCGAGTTGAAAACCAGCACTTGGACAGTCCACCAGTGGTTAAGATTCATCAATGAAATGCCAAGAGTCAATCTTGACCAAGCCAAACTTGCTGAGCTAGATAAGGCGTTTCATTTTACGGGCACTGGCAACAGTGAAATCGCTTTCGCATGGTATTCACTGGCCCTAGACAATGGCTATTACGCAGTACTACCCGCATTAAAACAACACTTAACCCATATTGGCCGCATGCGCTTAATCGTGCCTTTATATCAAAAGCTAGCAAGCTCTGATAAATACGACTGGGCCAAGAGTATCTATCTCAACGCTCGTTCTGGTTATCATCCCCAAACCCAAGCAAGCTTAGATATGATGTTTGCCGACAAACCACTCGAGCATGAACATAACCATTAGCGAGATAAAGAGCCATTAGCACCATAAAAACAAAAAGCCCAAACCTAGGTTTGGGCTTTTGCTATTCAGTCTTAAGACTCGATTCATTCAACTCATACTGAACTTATACTCCACTCACATGGAGTCAGATAAAGCCAAGTTCGAAGCCGAGCCTGAAGCCTAAAGATTAGTGGTGATGGCCACCTGCACCATGGGCATGACCGTGGGCGATTTCTTCATCACTCGCATCACGTGCACCTACGACTTCAATATCAAATGTCAGTTCGCGGCCGGCTAATGGATGGTTTACATCCACAGTCGCCATAAACTTACCCATTTTAACGATAGTCACTTGGCGCTGACCTTGGTCGGTATTAACCACAGCTGTCATGCCTGGTTTCCACACAGTCGCACCCAGTAAATGCTTAACTGACACACGTTGGTGTGCGTCAGCATCAGCTACACGCTCACCGTAGGTTTCAGCGGCAGGCAAAGTCACAGTGAACTTTTCACCTATAGCTTTACCGTTTATCGCGTTTTCTACACCTGGCATCATGTTGTCATGACCGTGTAAATAGGCAATAGGATCGCGACCTTCGTTCGTCTCGATCACTTCACCTTTCTCGTCGCGCAGTGTGTAGTTAAACTGCACAACCATATCGTCTTTAATGCTCATCGAATATCCTTTGATTTTCTTCGATTTCAATTGTGGGCCGAGCTTAACAAAACTGCGCTTTTCACTCCACTTTTTTATCCGGCCTCAAAGCACTCAGAGCCTGCAGCGAGCGCTCTTTGGTTACAGTGGCTACAGTAACTAAAGTGATAGTCCTAAAGCAGTAAACACCTCTGGGCTTGGGAAGCCATCGGCAATCATCTGTTTGCTACGTTGAAAGGCTTGCAACCCTGCCATAGAGTTACGTCCCAACACACCATCAGGCTTACCAACATCAAATCCAGCCTCGTTCAGTTTTGTTTGCAGTTGCTTTACTTGCTCGCGGCTTAAGCGTGGTTGCTCAGGCGGACTGACCGTCAAGGGTTGTCCACCATTAATACGATCGGCTAAGTGCCCAACCGTAATGGCATAAAATTCGGAGCGATTCCAACGCATGATCACATTAAAATTCTCATAACCTAAAAAGGCTGGGCCTGTGTGTCCCGCAGGCAAATACAGCGCAGCTTGAATATCGACGGCAGGCAAAGGTTGCCCATTCGACTGCGTTACATTGAGCGCAGCCCATTCCGATAACGACAAGGGCTGTTTCGCACCTAAATGACTGTAACTAAAATCCTTTGGCAACAAGACTTCACGCCCCCAACGCTGATTACGCTGCCAACCTAAGTGCTGCAAAAAATTCGCGGCAGAAGTGAGCGCATCTGTGGTGCTATTCCATAAATCGGCCTTACCATCGCCATCGCCATCGACCGCATATTTAGCATACGCAGAAGGCATAAATTGCGTATGTCCCATAGCACCTGCCCATGATCCCACCATAGTGTCATCATCGAACTGATACTTTTCTTTCAGTTTTAAGGCTTGCATCAGCTCTATGGTGAAATAATTGCTACGGCGTGGCTCACAGGCCAAAGTCGCCAGCGAATTCAATACCGACATTTTGCCTTTATAGGAACCGTAGTTCGTTTCTAGTCCCCAAAAAGACAAGATATATTGCGGTGGGACGCCGTATTTTTGCGCTAATTGATTAAGTAAGACACTGTGCTTTTGCAGTAAACGGCGGCCTTCATTGACGCGCCATTCGGTCGCGCGCTTACTGAAATAATTATCAAATGTCTGGCTGAATTCGGGTTGCTGTTGGTCCAGCTCAATCACTCGAGGGACAAATTTCAAGTTCGCAATGGTAGAGTTTATCGTCGCCTCTGACAGGCCTTCTGCACGTGCCCGCGCTTGCAGTCCAGTCAAGCACATTGGAAACGCCTCAGCATTAGATTGTACGCTAGCACTGATATCGGGCATTTGATTGACTTCAGCAGCAATGCCACTTGCGTTAGTGCTGGTTGCGTTAGCACTCGCCGTTGGCGCACTTGAACAGGCACTCAGACTGACACAGGCGGCAATACTCGCAAACAGATAAGTTAACCCTTTAATTTTAATCAAATCAACAACTCCAATATTTGATCTCACAACAATCACACTGTTGTGGCTAAACACGACAATATTCCGTCTTCAAGAGGGAATTGCCCTAGAGAGATATTCGCCTTGGCATAACGAGTGAAAGGTTAGAATCTAAAACACCTTTAACGGCCAAGAGCATAGAAGACATGTTTCTCCGCCACGTAAAGCCCCTATCTGAGCCACATTTAGTCAGTAAAATAGCCAGTACCAAGGCGACTCATTACCAATAATCCTGACCCATAGTGACACGTAACACAATCCTTATCGCCATAAATACCTTGCGGCATAGGCTTATTGCTCAGTTATCCAACACAAAAAAAATCTTAACAAAGAATCCCTTGGTATCGCAGCACGTTACCGTATAATGGATAAGTTAACAGCACACATCAAAGAGACCTATCATGACTGAAATCAATGCGGCTTTGGCTGGCTTTATCAAAAATGTAAAACAACATCAGACGCTTTGGGGTCTAATGGATGAAACTGGCGAAGGCTGGGTCGTTTGTGATTCTTCAGAATTTGAAGACACAGATGTGATGCCATTATGGTCAAATGAAGCTACTGCAAAATCCCATTGCAGCGACGAATGGCACGACTATCAACCCGTTTCTATTTCATTAGAAGAATTTCTAGAATATTGGGTCTCAGATCTAAACGACGATGGTGTATTGATCGGTGTTGATTGGCAAACCGATGAAGATTGTCTTGAACTTGATCCGATTGTTTTAGCAAAAGATTTGGTTGATGTTGAAGAAGTTTAATCGCTTCAGTATGCCATTGATGACATCAAGGACTGAGGTGCTCATTCCTTGATGTCTGCTATTCCGCTTATCGATATTCCCTTCGACAAACGCCATACTTGCTGGTTTTGTGGCGAACCGAGCCATCAACACTTCGAATATATCGCACACACACATACACCACATGCTTCGTTAGCTGTGCCCGCCTGCAGCGAATGTTTGCGATTAGCCAAACAACATACTCTTAGCTCCATTTGGGATTGTCGTATGGCCGTCAAAGATGCACTAATGCGTATTTATGCGAAACACCTCGCCATTGGGATTAATTGGACCGAAGAAGAGCTTGCTGAGTCCGAATTCTCCTGCAAAGTGTTTGAAGGTTTTAAAAAAAGTGCTTGGATGATGTACCAAATTGCCCGCGACCGTATCAATGCGCCCGGTTGGCCACTGGTATTAGAGGGCGAAGAAATTGACGACCAAGGTTATAACGCAGGTTTTGAATTCGATGGCGTGACTTTTAATTCAGTCAATGCCGCAATTCAGTACTACTCGACACAATTCACCTTAGATCCACAGTTTTTTGCCGAACTGGTAAGCCTCGTCGGTCGATCAAGATTCAACTATGCCTTAAGGCTCGCCCGTATCCATATCGCCGCCGCCAAAGAAATGAAGCGCCAAGTATTACACGATGTAGCAGCCGAATTAGCGTTATAATCTAGCGAGTTATAGGTAGTGGGTTGGCAGATGTTTGCAGAAAAGCAGTTGAAAAGGTAGCAGTTAAAAGAATGTGATTCAAAGACCGTATTAAAAACTGTTATTAAAGCGTTCATTCAAAGCGCCGAACCTATCGATGATCGACTCAAGGTCAATCACCGATAGTTCGAATCTCAAAATGCGATCAGTGATTGATCACTTGTCTTAATCTTTCTTGCACCACTTCCACCAGCAAATCCGGTTGGAACTTAGAAATAAACTTATCACAGCCCACTTTTTCAACCATGGCATGGTTAAAACTGCCACTCAACGAAGTATTTAAGGTGATGAATAAATCCGACATAGCTTTATCGCTACGCACTTCAGAAGTGAGCTTATAACCGTCCATTTCGGGCATTTCGGCATCGGTAATCATCATCAATAATTCTTTGGCAACTTGTTTACCTTCATCACGCCATTTCTGCAATAACGTCAGTGCTTGTAAGCCATCAGATGCCTCAATAATTTCGATACCCAGTTGGCCTAACGTTTCACGCACTTGACGTCTGGCGGTCGATGAATCATCCACAATCAGAATTTTTCTACCTGGCATTTCATGGACTAAGGTTTCGTCGAGTACACCTTCAGATAAACGGATATCGTAGTGAATGATCTCCGCCAATACTTTTTCTACGTCGATAATAGACACTAACTGCGACTGACCTTGATGCTCTATGCGAGTAATTGCCGTTAGATAATTATTACGCCCAGCCGTTTTCGGCGGTGGCATAATATCGCTCCAAGTCATGTTGATAATGTGTTCAACCTTACCGACTAAGAAACCCTGCACACTACGGTTATATTCTGTGATGATCATATTGGCATCTTCGTTAGGCGGCACGGGCTTAAACCCTATGGCCGAACGTAAATCAATCACGGGGATAGAAATTCCGCGAATATTAGCAACACCAGAAATATGCGGATGACTACCCGGCATCGCATTCAAGGGAGGAAGCTTGACAACTTCTTTGACTTTAAAGACGTTAATGGCAAATAACTGCGTGGAATTAATGCTAAAGAGCAACAACTCAAGTCGGTTCTCACCAACGAGTTTGGTACGCTGATCTACGGTTGCAAGTACGTTTGCCATAATGCTGCTTCTCTACTCTTGAGGAAAATCCTTTCCCCACATGCGACGGATTAGCTCAAATTATAGCGGTAAACTCCCATGAAGAACCATGCCGAGAGTCTATTTTATCTAAAAATTACAACCACTCTCGCAAAGTTCGGCCATAAACTTCGTTTAGCGCATCGCAGATATCTATATCCCTAAGCTGATATCTTCAGATAATACGCGACATTGCTAATATTTGGTCTTAGTGCTAGCGCAATCATTTAATCCTAACGATTCAATTTAGGTTAAGCATCAACTCTAACGCCTAACGCAATATTTTCTGGGCGAGCACCATACCCGCAAGATTAAAGGCATTTCTATCGCGGACAATCTTAAATCCCAGCTGGCGCAATACCGTTAACAAATCACTATGATTAAAGCGATTTTGCTGTGGATGCTCAAATAAGCGTCGGCTCAATGGATTACAAATTGCGGCACGATATAAATCCTCTATCACAAAGTATCCATTCGGTTTCAGCACCCTTGCAACTTCCTTAATGGCCGCTTGCCACTCTGGAATATGGTGGAATACGGCAAAATCAAACACCATATCAAACTCGCCATCGGCAAAGGGAAGACTAGAAGCATCGGCAACCGAGAAACTCAGCCCTTTTAACCCTTGCGGCCGAGATTGCCAGCGGGATTGTGCCGCAGCAACCATGTCAGGGTCGATATCCACGGCCGTGATATGTCCCGCGCCAAAATGTTCGCGGATCAACTGAATGCCGTTACCAAACCCACAACCTATTTCTAATGCGCGTTCGCACAAAGCCATAGGTTTTGGCATCATAGAGGTCAATAAGGGCGCTTCGAGATGATTTTGTAGCCAAAAACGTAATGGATGCTGAACGATCTTTTTCTCAAATGGATTTAATTTCATGCCATCCTCTCACTATGGGTAAACTACTGTTGAATAATTTTACTGATCGAACTGCCATTATGGTACGTAATGATAGGAACATAAGTTCACCAGAGGCCACGATGAAATTACCTCTTTTTCCATTACCCATTTGTTTATTGCCCGAAGGTTACACACAACTGCGGGTATTTGAACCTAGATATAAACGCTTGGTCGCCGAATCATTAAAGTCAGGCCAAGGCTTTGGCTTATGTATGCTTGAAGAGGATGGTAAAACCATTCAGCCCATAGGCACCTTAGTGCATATTATTGATTTTGAAACCCTACCCGATGGCTTTTTAGGGATCAGTATTCAAGGTGCGCAGCGCTTTAAACTCAATGAAATCCGTGTCGAAGACGATGGATTAAAGCGCGGCGATGTTAGCTTTATCGACAATTGGCCTGCGACACGTATTGCGACCGATGAGCGTTACTTGAGCCAAATGTTACAAAATATCCTCAAGGAATATCCGCAACATCTCAAGCACTACCAAGCGGAACAGTTCGAAGATATTGCTTGGGTCTGCCAACGCTGGCTAGAAATATTACCCGTGCAAGCCTCCGAAAAGTACACCTGCATTAATGCCTTAGATCATATTATGACCCGAGACCTATTGCGAGCCGTGATAAAATAGCCCTGTGAATGATCCTTTATTTAAGCCACTCCGTATTGATTGATAGTTTGACAGTAAAACTGGGCTCAGAAACGAATCAAGCCTCTCAATGTTGTCGTTACTGATGTCAACATCAGGACTAACGACTGTGATAAGAGCGAAAATAATGGAAAATATTCAATCACAAAGCAGGCAAAATCGGTATCATGGCTCTATCACGTCTCTGACTCATTCGGCTATGGATAACGACATTCCCGCTGTTAAAACCTGCGAGCCTCAAGCAGATGCTTTAATCACGTTTATGCTACAAGTAGCAGACAAACGAGACAGAGCCGCCTTTGGGCATTTATTCCAGCATTTTATGCCCAAGATCCGCGCCTTTGGTTTACAAAGACTGAATCAACAAGGCTTAGCCATGGATTTAGTTCAAGAAACCATGACCAGCGTGTGGACTAAGGCCCATCTGTACAATGCAGAGAAAGGCTCAGTGACAACTTGGGTGTTTACCATAATGCGTAATCAGTGTTTCGATATGCTGAGACGAGTACAACACAATAAAGAAGATACCTTTGGCGATGATATTTGGCCGCTGTGCGATGCGACCATGGCTCAAGACACACTCACTGATCATAAATTGACGGCGAAACTCCTCCAACATCTTGATGCCCTTCCCCTAGCGCAACGACAAGTCGTGCAAGGTATCTACATGCAAGAACTCACTCAACAAGAGCTAGCCGATGCCCTAAAGGTACCAATTGGGACCATAAAGTCCCGTTTAAGATTAGGGCTAGAAAAGTTGAAAAGCTTCTTGGAGACACACAATGATTAAGCATCATCCCCAACAAGAATTACTCGTGAGCCATGCTAATGGGAACTTACCTTTATCAATGGCGATAGCAATATCCGCACACTGCGCCCTATGTGAGGCTTGTCGAGAGCAGCTTGCCCTATTCACAGAACAAGCTGCAAATTTAGCATTAAATCCTGATGGCGGTCATGCTGCAAATGATATGGGCGAAGAGTTGATGCACAGAGAGTATGTTGAGGTGCAACACTCTGGCGACAATCAAGAATCGGCATTGGACATTGACGCTATGATGGCGCAAATCATGGCTCAACCGGCAGCGACAAATGTGCCTAATAACGCCCCTATCGATGTCAACATAAAGCAACAGCATTACACTGTGCCCTCGGTGTTTCGTCAGCATTTGGCCCGTCCATGGCAAATATTAGGCAAAGTCAGTCGCATGCGTTTTGATGTCGACGAAACGAACACCCGCGCTAGCCTATTGCATATAGATGCCCAAGGTGAAATCCCCCAACATACCCATAAAGGTTATGAACTAACACTATTGCTAGCCGGAGAGTTTTCCGATCTTAATGGTGACTATGTGCCAGGTGATTTTATCGTGCTTGACGGCCAACATCATCACTCACCGAAAACCATTAACGGTTGCTTATGCTACACAGTATTAGATGCACCGCTGCATTTTACCAAAGGTCTGAGTAAGCTACTAAATCCCATAGGTGAACTGATTTATTAAACCTTTTGACTGAGCTTTTTAAACAAGAGCAAACGTATAGATTCATTTATAAATTCAGTTTAATAATTCCATTACATAACTGACTACGATTAATCCCATTAAAATGACCTATTTTAGTGGGATTTTTTATAACATTTACCTATAAAACGGCAATATTAACCTTAGTCAATTACCACAAAAATAAAAACGAACCCATAAACAGGCCTGACAATTCCTATTTAAATCAAATGAATAGTCGCGAAAAATACACTTTAATTCAACATTAGCAAATAAATAATGACATCGAATAAAAATTAAACTTGCATAAGCCATTTTTATTGATATACTGCACGTCGTTTTGAGATACACCTTGTTGTTTACCTTTTTAACCCAGCCTGATATTTAGCAATCAGAGTTCGGTCCTCATAAAGAAAGCCTACTACAAGCAAAACCCCATAAGCTCAATCATTCGATATCACTAAAATCATGTGGTTATGTCTGTGAACTTACCGTTCTCCTTGTTGTCATAGTATTGTCATTAAGCTATGGTCAACTGGTTGAATCGAGTTATTCCATTGACGTAATCGACAACATGAAATATTTATCGATTAAGCATCTCTTGATTAATGAATCAAAGATGGGGTAACCTCGATACTCAATAGAACGAATCTTTCGCACAATTGCTAAGGATATTTTATAGTTACAACTATCTCACCTATGGGTGAATTAACAAAAAGGAGTGTGGCATATGTCATACAAAATTAATGGACATGAAATTACAGTGAACTTCCCTGTAGATTCAATCTCAGTAAATAAAACCTCAATTGCTTTTACCGATCGTCAAGGTAAAAACAGACAGACTTTTTCTAAACGTACAGAAGCCATCAGCTTTATGAAATGGTTATTGTCCGCGAACAAATAAGTCAAAAAGTAAGTAAAACGATAAGTTAAAAATTAATACCGCAGTACCCGTTTACTCAAGTGTATTTAATCGGTTTCCATTATCTTCGCAGTACCGAGCACTTAAGTAGACTGATAGCCGAATGTCACGAACACGCTATCCTTTTTTACGTCATTATGACGAGCACATTTGGTTCAGGCTGTATCTCTCTCACACAGATACCTGCCGAACCAAATGAGTCAAATCCAGCGTTAGATCACCTCTTTCCATTGCAGCATCCGCTAATATTCATACACATGAATACTGTTCAGCACATCATCTATGCCAAAACCCAATACTCAAATTGCCATGCAAACCTTGATAAACCAGATCAAAGAGACTATTCCACTCAATTTAGAAGAAGCACAACTGTGCCATGGACAATGTTTAGGTTGTTCGAAGAAAATGCTGGAAATGTTAGATGCCGAAATCAGTTATTGGCAATTTAGTGAGGTGGCGCCTAGCCTAAAAGATTTAAAAAACCTCGAAAACATTGGCCGTCGTACCTATAAAATTCTTAAACGGAACCAGTTACTGTCTTAATCGCTTGTATTTGCATTTGACTATTTATGGGGCGTTTTACTTACGCGACTTAAAATAAATTCAAAACTTAACTGACAATATGACCCTAATAGAAATCACATTGCCAGTTTTATCTTCGCTATTGTCGATAGCCGTTAAAAATCACAAATCGATAGGCTCAACTTCTAGACTCTGCCAACCTTGCGCGAATATCTGCCAAAGAATATTCCGTTAATAGTTCACCATCGGCAAATACGGGGACAAACTCGCAATTGTTGACATCTTGCCAGCGGGCTTGATCTTTAAGATAAAATTGACCCTGCTCATCTTTAAATACCGCCACTAAACCCTTAGCGGATTTTTTAGTGCCATCATCTGTTTTAGGATCTTTAAATATTTCTCTGTCTTTACCATCAACTTTCGCAAAGGTCGCTTTCACGGCATAACCGTCAGTATCTCGGGTCACGTGTTGATAGGTAAAACTGCCAATTCCAAACACAATATTAGTTGACGCAAAACCTTTAGCCTTTAAGCCAGCACAAATGGCTTCAGCACGTTCAATGGTGATTGAATCGCCATAGATCAGTCCAACATGGCTATTCAGCGCTTTGTAACCTTTGGCAGTTGTGCTACCCCCAAAGACGTCCCACAGACACTCAATAGCGCCTTTATATTCGGGACTCCCGATTGGTGCTTGTGGATCGCCACAAATGATCTTCACAGGGCAACCTGTATCAGGCCTAAACACTACTTTGCCATCGCGGGCAAGAATGCGGTCTTTTAACGCTAAGGTGAATTCTGTCATCACCTGCCAAAAATCCCAAGAATCTGAAACAATGCTGACAATGCCCGTTGGGTAAATATCTTCAATCAAACGTCGGAACGTCTCTAATTCATTCTCCATACCACCCGCACACATGACACTGTGCTCCGTTGCGGCCACACTGCCACCGATAAGTTCTTTATCACTATCAGCAAGGTAATATTGCTCAAGAAAATCAATCGCAGGAATGGTATCTGTGCCCGTAAAACTGAGTAAATGGGCGGCGCCGCTCATAATCGCGGCCTCTGCACCATACATGCCACGGAAACTAAAATCGTGACCCTGCCAATCAACAAAAGCGATGTCACCATCGGTTTCTAGCGCGTAAGTCTCAAATATTTTGCGGTATTGCAGCGCGGTAGTAGCACTGGTACACATGCCCCACACATTAGCGGAAAGGATGGTTTCGAGATAATTGGTCAACCAAAAGAACCGCTCATCGGTATTGTACAAAATCAAGCAAGGCACTTTTAATGGATACACTGAGCCTTCAGGTAATGCCATAATTTTAATTGGTAAATAGCCTAAATCATGCAACTCCTCAATATGCTGAGTGCCAACATTATTCGGCCCGAGATAGTTATTGATACGGCGGGAGAATTGGCGAATGACCTGATCTTTAGGTTGTTGAAAGAAATCACGATTCCAACTGTCGATCAAGAAATGCTTGATAAAATATTGCAAGCCAAAAAACACCATTTGGTCAGTGTAACCACGACGGGATTTACGGGCAGTCAGGTTACTAAAAATCACCTGAGTATTATCGGGATATTGACGACGATGGTCGACTTTGTAGCCATCAATAGCAGTAACGGGATTCAAGTACATAATATTTTCCTTAATGATTCATATAACTCAAAACAGCATGGCAATGACAGAACTCACTCGAAATATGTTTGGGGACACCTAAACTATCGGTACAAAATAATCTGTCTATGCCCGCCTCGCGCAGTACCAACTCGCTGGCCTTATCTTCATAATGTGACACGATCAAAATAACGCTTTGGGCCCCCTTTTGCTTTAATTTGATGGCAAGTTCAATAAAGGTTCTGCCACCCGCGCAAATGTCGTCGACGATTAAACAAGTTTTACCCGACAAGTCATCACAGAACACTTCAGTAGCGATAATATGCCCATTGACCACATCACGATGTTTATCGGCCCTGATCACCGGCATTCCCTGTAACGCTTTAGCTAAGCCGAATACTTTTTTATTCGCCCCCGCATCGGGCGAGACTAACACTAGCTCCCCCGTTAATTGGGCTGCGATCGCTGCGACAAAACTGTGGTTATCTATTACCTGAACTCGGTCTAACAATGCGGCGGTGACATCGCTGTGAGGGTCAAAAACGGTGACCGAAGCATATTGCTGCTGATTAATTAGGCTAGCATAGACTTTTACCGACAAGGCCTCACCGGCATTACACACTCTATCTTGGCGAGCACCCGGCATATAAGGCAGTAACAGATCAATTTGCTCTGCACCACTGCGACGCAATGCATCAGTTAACAACAAGAGCTGCATGATGGAATAATCGCCACGATAACCGAAGAAAACTGTGACGCGTTTCGCTGGAGGAACCAGTAGTTGAACATGGTTTTCCCCCGCACCAAATTGAAATAAACGGTAGTGAGTCTCATCGCTAGCTGCGGGTAACCGATAAAAATCGGCTTGCGAACATTGAGCGTGAGAAGCATCTTGAGACGTTTGAATACGTTGAGACATAGTAACCTCCTGTCTGTGGCAAGATTGCCGAAATTGACGGCGCCCTTGTTGTCTACATGAATAATAGTGTCTTAAAGACATTATTGTGTAAAGTTGATTTTTAGACTATTTCAGACGGAGCAACCTGAAATGTTATGCTTAAATGGCATATAGTGTCTTTTGGACACTATTGATGGGAAAGACAACTAAGAAGCTACAATATGGGTATCGAGTAATACAAGAACCGGAGACATTAAGGCAAAATCAGTAATTAAACAGCCTTTACTGATTCAAAGTCACCATGAATAAGGCATAAGCAGTCGCCGTTACTCATATTGAGCAAGGCGAATATCTTGCTTAAATCCATATTCACTGTGATCAACATTCTAAATTTCTTAAGAAGCGATACGATGCGGTATTGGGTTTCAAGCGGTATAAATTAGCGGGACGACCCCGTTCGGTGCGCTTTAATCCCGTATCGATCAATAAATCAGCCTGTTCAACCCGCCGACGAAAAGATTTACCTTGGATAGGCTTACCCAGTAGAACCTCATGTACATGCTGCAATTCTGGCAAGGTAAAAGGTTCAGACAGTGCAAATCCTGGCACTAAAGAATATAAGGCTTTTTGTGTTAAGCGTTCCCGCGCTTGCTCAATTAACTGCAGATGATCAAACGCCAAGGGCATCTGCAACACATCTGCTAATGGCCACCACTTAACATCACTCACTGAATCAATCTGAATTTGGCAAGCTTGATAACTCATCAAGGCGGTATAACATACAGTCACAGACCAGCCTCTTACATCACGACTACGATTACCCACAGTGCATAGCTGCTCAATATAAGGTGGCACTACCGCGGTTTTCTCATGCAGTTTACGTAATACAGTTTGCTCAAGGGATTGATCGCAATTTTCATCGATAAACCCACCAGGTAATCCCCATAAACCTAAAAATGGATGATTTGAGCGTTGTACTAAGAGTACTTTAAGTTGCTGATCGTGATAGGTAAACAATACGGCATCCACTGTCAGTAGCTGAGCCTTAAAAACCTTAGGATCATAATTAGCGAGATATTCCGCTTCAGTCATTGATATTCCCCATCGTTACAAATCATCAGCTTAACTTAGCATTACACAGCTTCAAACATATTATGTCTTAGCGTCACTAAGTCAATGATCAGAGGCACAGAATAAGCCACTTTGCCCAAATTTACGCTGATAACGTGGCAACATGGTCTCGTTCCCGAGTAAGCCACCTTGGTGAATATACATCACAGGACGAGAGCCTCCGCCTTGTAAATATTCCTCAAGCACAATAAAACCTAAGGGATCGTAGAGTAATTCAAACTGCACGCCTGAGGCGCAGACCCGCTGCCACATGGCATAAAATTCGGGATAAAGTTTACCAAAATGATATTTCTTGCCGACATTAACAATCTGTGGATGCTCACTGGTATTGGAATTAAGTAAGGAAAATTGCAAGCGCAAATAATCATCGCCACCGACAACGGCACAAGTCACGACGCGAATATCCGTTTGCTGACGGATAAAATGCTGATTTAAAAATAACGCTGTCGTTCCCGTCCCCGAAGGTAAAAACACCGTTAAATCAACCAATCTATTCGCCTTCGCAAACTGTATTATCTCTTGCGCCAATCTATTCACCCCATATTCGGCGTAAGCACAGCGACCACCCTCTGGGATAAAAAGCGCCGTCGGCTCATTCACGAGTACTTGAGCCTCGATATAATCTTGGCAACTCAGCCGCACATCGCCCACTTGCACAGTAGGCTCAGGACTAGCATTAAGATTTGACAAAACGTGAGGTTCAGATTGAGGCTGAGTGCACGCCTGCTTTTGTGCTATTAACACACTTAAATCGATAATATTAGCGCCATTCGCTAAAGCGGCAGCGTAATTGCCCGTAGGATATTTAACCACTTGACTGGCAATATGATCTACATAAAAATCACATTGCCAGCCTTTCATCTTCGCTAATTTTGACAATGAATACAGTGAGTTAGCTAATGGCGAGCCATAACCTATCACCTTGCTGATGCCTGCAAACTCATGATCTAAAAAATAGCCGAATTTGCGAGCTTTATTGCCACTAAACGCCGGATGCAGTAAATCATCACGTTTTAGGAATATGTCTCTGCCAGCAAAGGCAAATGTATCGACAGGGGAATTTGCAAACATCAAGCTACTCAAACGATTAAATTCTCTGTTTTTTAAACCAGTTAAGGGAAGGCTAGTGTAACTCCGCCCTTCCTGTTACGCCCTTAAGAAATTATCAATTTGGCGAAAAACTAGTGAAAATGACACATGAATCTCGAACACATATAATTAACCCATTGATTATGAATAATTTAAATAGTTGGCATAGTTATCGCTTAGACATTGACATATATTCAATTTATCGAAGCTAACGATAAAGGCTAACAGGGTAAACATAAGGAGTTTTCAATGGCTGTATTACGCTTAATATTCAACATAGCTTGGTTTGTACTCGGCGGATTTGTAATGGGACTCGCTTGGTGGCTCGCAGGTATCCTGTGTTTTATCAGTATCATTGGTATTCCCTTCGGCCGCGCCTGTTTTGTTATCGGCGAAATGACCTTTTGGCCCTTCGGCCAAGAACAAATGAACCGTCGCCACTTAACTGGACGTGAAGACTTGGGCACAGGTGCATTAGGCATGGTAGGAAATATCATTTGGTTCTTACTGTTTGGGATCTGGTTAGCCATAGGGCATTTGGTCCACGCCTTAGCTTGTTTTGTGACGATTATCGGTATTCCCTTTGGGATACAGCATCTTAAGTTAGCTTTACTCAGCCTCACACCGATAGGCCAAACCGTAGTGGCTAAAGCTTAATAAGACAATGTGTTAACTGCGCTATTCACTCTCGATTATTTGGTTTCAAGAGTGGATAACGCTTTGTCATCCCATACAGCAAATATCGCTTCGTTTAAGGCTATTTCTTCCTCCAATAAATCGTTGCAATCATATTGAGTATTGGCAGGCTCACTATCCACAGAAAACTGCACTTGCGGCTTAGTCGCCCCCACAATGTCCAACAGATAATGCGCCAGTTTTGCGGGTGCATCTATAGCGGCATCGTGACCACAATACGCGAGTACAATCAAATCGGTGTAAAAATGCCGTGCTAACGCCTTACTCGATGCCATACTCACCAGCGCATCACGGTCACCGCAGAGCACAGTTATCGGTACTTCCACTGCCAATGGACATTGGTATTGAAAAGCCGCCCAAAGTTGTCGCCATACATTGCGTCTACTTGGTGTGGTATCGCGGCGAAACTCACTCCACTTGACAATTAAATCTCGGTCTCGCCGATGACGAAAACTGGTTAAACGCACTATAGTCGACTCGATTGGATGTAAAGCGTTACCCCGAGCCCGCATGAAAAAAGCCTTCAATGCATTCAGCGGGTTAAATCTTTGATACCAAGACGATAAATTTGCCGCACTGCTGTTTAATACAAAGACATGCCTTATCTGCCAAGGTCGCTGGCATGTCATTTCCAGCGCCAACATACCGCCCATAGACAAGCCGAGGAGATAAATAGTCTCCCCTTCCTGTACCTGCTCATCCAATTGCTGCCACACGGCATAGGCATAATCAGCAATCTTAAGCGGACTTAATTCGTGGGATAGCGTCCCATTGCCCGGAAGATCCGGTGTCAGCACTCGCAATCCCTTTTGTCGCAGACGCTGATCGAAACCATTCCAATGGCGCTGATCACGCATTAACCCCCTTAATATCACCCAAGTGGTCATGACTGAGACTCCCGATACCAATAATGCCATGCACGCTCTGTCAGCTCAGCCAAACGTTCAGGTGTTAACTGCTCTAACGATTGGGCATAGGCCGCTTCCATCATAAATTGCATGAGTACTGTATGCCTGCGTAAAATCCTGTGGTGACGATGTGTTTTTTGTGGATTAAAAAAGCCAGCAAAATTAAATATTTGTCTAGGATTCTTCTTTATCCATGCCCAAGATCCCATCTCTAATGTCAAAGGTAAAAATGGCACCTGAGCAGAAGGATCAGCCACTTGGTGCTGGCGATAGAGATAATCCCAAATATCACCATGAGTGCGATAAAACTGGCTCTGCGGCGCCAACCGATAATGGCCGTGATGGGGATAACTCTGTTCAAATAATTGTTTTAGATGAAAAATATAATTGGCATTTTCGAAGGCGGTACGGGTATGGGCGTAGGGGAACCAGATATGATCACTCAAGCCAAATCCCGAGTGGGCATCGAGCGAAATCAAACTTGTGCTGCGACTCAACAGTTGTTGTACATAGGCAACTAAGCCCGCAGTTTCCAGCTCCATTCCCCCAATACCGCGATACCAGGGCAGCCGTGACGATATACGCTGTCCTCCCACCATAAAGGACACTTTTTCACGGGATTCTATCGGAGCGTTACGCATTAAATCCACTTGATTACCATTGCCCCGCGTTCCCATGAATAACCCAACAGGATTCACTACAGGTACAAAAGCTAACCGCAGGCCCGTTAACATCTGTTGTAGATGTTTATCCCAAACAAGCCGCTGCAATAAACTGTTTAACAATGCCAAAATAACTTGAGATCCAATACGTTCAACCCCATGCACGCCACCCACAAAGAGCACTGTCGGACAAGGCGTATCTGTACCACCTAACTCAACACTGTAAAGGGGGAAATGCTCTTGGCGGAATGGAATGTCGGCAAGGATCTGATAATCCAACTTAAGATGATGAGTATCAATGAGTTGCTGCAGCGTATCTAACTCAAATGGAAGCTCAAAAGGAAGTTTCTTCATGTCACCTTAATCAATAAAATGAGAGAACTACTCATGCCGTTAAAGTGATACTAATAGTGAACAAAGACAAAATGATGACAAACTGCATATCAGAAGTGACTTTACGGGGAAATAGGCGGAAAAATAGCGAGTAAAACAAAGAATAAACTATCCTAAAACCCTACATTAGTCTTCACGATAAAGTAGCTCTCCAATGATGGTTTCTACGTCAACCTGCGCTAAACCTTGGTCAACAATATCTCGCCAACGCCGTCCCTCTTCTGTATTACGAAACGCGATATAGAGCTGCTTATTCGCCAGAATTTGCCGATTGATTTGCAACTTTGTCGCCAGCGGCTGTAAGGGCTTTTGCTTGAGTAAATAGTGCAGAACGTTGACATCAATCACCGCGGCATCAATCCGACCTGCGGCAACTTTTTTGACATTATGCTCATCCGAAGTCACAGCTTCAGTCCGCTGAACACCAGAAACGATCATGCGATCTAAGGCCTGAGTATTCACATAATCTTTCACCACACCTAAGGTATAGCGATTAAGATCTTCAATATAATTCCAACTTACTGGATGGGACTTTTGCTCCACCAGCCCCAATGGACTTTCGCCAATCGGTTTTGAAAAGATAAACTTTTCAGTCTCTACATAGTATTCAGGAAAATAACCTATGTAGTCAGAGTTCGGCATAGTCGTAAGTTTGACAGCGCGGCTCCACGGATAAAAATCCACTTTTAACTGATGTCCCATGACGTTCAGCGCCGCCCGTACCACGGCAATACTGGCACCCTGCTCCGTTAATTGCTCTCCTGAATAAGGCGGCCAAAGTAAAGAAGTAAGCATTAAGGTATCCGCTTTAGCTACGCTCAATCCCATAAAGGAAAGACAATACACAAGGAGCATTGAACGCCATCGAACCATTTAGTACTCCTTTGCCTGCATGGATTTACGACTACATCATCGACAACTCAACGCTTTCGTTTTTATCTGCCGAGATTTTATGACTGGTTAGATTTTATGACTAGTTTTAGTATAGCCATCAAGCCACAGTGGGGAAGTGAAGTTTTGTTACAATTAGAATAACGACATTAGCAGCAAAAGCTAACTCAAAGTACAGCTTGGCTTGATGGTATGACTCGCCGACTTTTTCATTAGCCAATTAGCTTGTTCGTTTATCTGCTAACCGAAATAACTAGACAGAATAAAATTCAAGCCGCATTGCGCGGCTTGAAAGTCAAAAAAGCACACTCGCAAAATCACATCACTTAAGCATTAATATCTTCATATAACTCTTGATACATCAGCTCGCGCATTTTGAATTTCTGAATTTTTCCCGTCACTGTCATTGGATACTGATCCACAAACTTGATATAACGCGGCACTTTAAAGTAGGCGAATTTCTCGGTGAGAAAATGACGAATATCTGCCTCTGTAATCGCGGAGCCTGAGCGGACTTTAATCCAAGCACACACCTCCTCGCCGTATTTATCGCTTTGAACGCCAAAGACCGCCGCATCCTGCACATCTTTATGGGTGTAAAGTTTCTCTTCAATCTCACGGGGATAAATATTCTCGCCGCCACGAATAATCATATCTTTAATGCGCCCCACAATTTGCACATAACCTTGCTCATCCATTTGGCCAATATCGCCCGAATGTAGCCAACCTTGACTGTCTATGGTTGCCGCCGTTTTCTCAGGATCATTCCAATAACACTGCATAATGCAATAACCACGACTACAGACTTCGCCGGGTTGATTAATTGGCAGCACTTCGCCAAATTCATCGACAATTTTCACTTCGGTATGGGGTAAAGCACGGCCAACGGTGAGAACGCGTTTCTCTACGGGTGAGTCGATTTCAGTAATGTGATTGAGCGGACTGCATTCTGTCTGACCATAACCAATCAGTACTTCCTTCATATACATCAGGTTTTGTACACGTCGCATCACTTCTTCAGGACAAGTTGCCCCCGCCATCACACCGGTACGTAAGGAACTCAAATCAAAACGAGCAAACTCTGGGTGTTCCAACTCGGCAATAAACATGGTCGGTACGCCATGCAAAGCAGTGCAACGCTCTTGCTCAATCACTTGCAATGTCGTCAGTGGATCGAAGGATTCACCAGGGAACACAGCAGCTGCGCCTTTGGCTAAGCAGACTAAACTGCCAAGTACCATGCCAAAACAATGGTATAAAGGCACTGGAATACAGAGTTTATCGTGGCAGGTAAACTTCATCGCCTCAGCGACTAAATAGCCATTATTCAATATGTTATGATGTGATAAGGTCGCGCCTTTCGGGCTGCCCGTCGTGCCAGAGGTAAACTGGATATTAATCGCATCGTATGGGCTTAATTCCTTAGCAATACTCTTGAGCATTATCCTGTCAGCGGCGGTCACATCAACGGTCAAGTCATCAAAATTCAACATACCGACGGATTTCTCTGCGCCCATACGGATCACAAATTCAAGCTCAGGTACGGCTTTAGCTTGTAATTTACCCGCTGGGCAAGAAGTTAGCTCAGGCGCCAATTCATATAGCATCTCAAGATAATTGCTGGATTTAAACTTATCGGCACAAATTACCGCGCGGCAACCCACGTTACTCAGCGCATATTGCAACTCTTCAGGGCGATACGCAGGATTAATACACACCATGATGGCGCCAATTTTAGCGGTCGCATATTGGGTTAAACACCACTCGATATTGTTAGGCGACCAAATCCCTACCCTATCACCAGACTTAATACCGAGTTTTAATAGTCCTGTGGCGAGCGAATCGATTTGGGCAAGATATTGGCGGTAATTCCAGCGGATATGTTGATGGTGTACGACGACAGCTAATTGGTCGGGATACGTTGCCACAATCTCATCAAGATATTGACCTATGGTCTTCTCAACGAGTTTCGGTGATGACTCGCCTCTAAACTCGCTAACGTTGAGCGGGCTTATAACTTGGCTTGTAGGAACTGACATTAAGGCCTCCGTGCATTTATTATTATGGTTAGCGAGGTCCAAACTAACC
Source organism: Shewanella sp. SM20 (assembly GCF_025654545.1). Taxonomy (NCBI): domain Bacteria; kingdom Pseudomonadati; phylum Pseudomonadota; class Gammaproteobacteria; order Alteromonadales; family Shewanellaceae; genus Shewanella; species Shewanella sp. SM20. The sequence continues at coordinate 85,830 of NZ_JAKKRK010000011.1, forward strand.
AATCCACGGATCATGTCACAAGTAAAAAAGCACTTTATTAGACTAAAGAGTAAGACAAACTATTAGATAACAATCCATTAAAGCCCAGTGCTAACGGCTGATAAACTCAAAATGAGCACTCGACTTAGGCACATTTAAGCTTTGTAACCGCTCAACAATGGCCAGTAACACCCCTTGGCGACGCATATTTTCTAACACGCCGGGGCTAAAAACCTCGAGTCGCGTCATGGCGGTTAACAGCAACTTACATTGTGCGATACTCGCATCACGAATATAGGCAGGTTTATCGACTAAGTAACTGTTGTTATACCAATAGTCCCAAGTGAAATTAGCCAATAACCAACCTTGCGTTGTCAGGTCATTAATAAATTCCAGCATTCGCTCATGACTTAAGATCACATCACCCGCCGTAAAATCCTTAAGATATTTAGTGTATAAACCACAATCGGATGTCATTGTTGAAGTCCCCATAACACACCTCACAGGTTTTGGTTGCCTCTGCTGCCACAACTTGTACGACACCAGTCACACACCGAGATCGAATTTGACGCTTTGCCTTAGAAACGAGAATTTGCATAAGGCATACCAAATAAGATTGCTGTCAACAGGCTAAGCCACGTTATCTGAACGGAAACTTAATCAAACTCACAATATTTGATATGGGTGACGAACTGGGGTATTCGACAAAATTCAGATAAACTCAGCGGTATTGAAGCGCTTAACGGCAACTATGAGTAAAGGAAACAAGATGAACTACTGGCTTATGAAATCGGAACCCGACGAATTCAGCATAGATGATCTTAAGGCTTGCCCTAACCAAACCGAAGCTTGGCATGGGATCCGTAACTATCAGGCGCGTAACTTTATGCGCGATGAGATGCAGATTGGGGACAAGGTATTTTTTTACCATTCAAGCTGCAAAGTGCCCGGAATTGTCGGCATAGCAGAAGTCGTGACCAATGCGTATCCCGACAGCACAGCCTTCGATCCCGAATCGAAGTATTTCGACCCTAAGTCAGATCCAACCAAACCAAGATGGCTGCGAGTGGATATCCGCTTTGTCGAAAAATTTAACGAGATTATTCCCTTAAGTTTGATAAAAAGTTTACCCCAACTGGCGGACATGTATTTAGTCTCTAAGGGGTCAAGACTCAGTATCCAACCTGTGACCGCCGAACAATGGCAAGCCGTACTCATGTTAACCCGCTAGAAAGCAATCTTGAACCAGAACGTTCAGCTATAGTTCATTTAGCATCGCCTATTGTTGGCCACATCCAGCATTGGACACAACATCAACTCAATGCCCCTTAGGAGTACAGATGAATAAATTGACCTCAGTGGTAATCACAGGACTTGTCCTCAGCTTAACGATGTCCATCTCAACCTTTGCTAAAGATGACCATGAGCACCACAAAAAGGATAAAAGTCTACCGCCGGGATTACAGAAAAAAGTTGACCAAGGTCAGCCACTGCCACCCGGTTGGCAGAAAAAACTCCACCGTGGTGATGTGCTTGAGCATGATATTTATGATCGCGGCCGCATCGTAGTCCCCTTAGACAGAGATGGCATCATTAGCATTCAAGTCGAAGGTGCACTAATCAAACTCGATAATAACAGCCGTAAAATCCTCGATATCGTCAATATCATTACCGATTAACTTCCCATGGAAAAATGGCATTTATAACTGACACATTTACAACTACGCCCAGCTCTTATCTGGGCGTTGAGTACTTCTTAATACTGCTTTGATCTATCAAAAAACGTTGTCTGTAAGACAATTTATCATCCCAGTCCTCACTCAATAACGTTCTAACTTACAATAAAGCAACATATTGATATTTATCATATCTTTACTATCTGGCTATTGGTCGTAAATTGGCTAAATGCTAGACTCATGCAGGGTGAAAAGATATTGAACAGAACAAGATAAGTGTCACCTAAAAATACTCATGCGGCTAAGGCAAAATCTTAATTGAATTCATAGCATCCCGATAATGACCGTAGACTAACGCTGGATTTTTGATAATGGAAAACACCTCACTTCAACGGGTTAAGCAGGCAATTATTGCGGGGTTCTGGGCATCACTCGCCAGTATTTCTGTGGGATTTCTATTTAAACTCTGGCTAGCACAATGGGTTGCCAAAGCCGATCTAGCGCTCTATCACACAGTGATCGACATTATCTCACTGTCGCTAATCCTAATGACGGGATTTCGCTCCTCTATGGTGGTGACCTACTCCCAGACCAAGCAAGATGTGGATATCACTAATATATTCCGCTACAGCTTGATCGCTATGGTACTACTGACATGGGGCTTAGTTTTACCCTATATCAAACACAAACTTCAGCTCAATGTAGAATATTTTCAATTGGTTGGGATTATTCTGAGTATGGGGCTCAAGGTCTATTTTACCAATCAAATTGCCATGTACCGGCTATATGCCATCTCCAATAGAGTCACTTGGTTAGAGCCGCTCGCGCAAGTGACTAGCTTTTTACTATGTTTCTATGGCTTAAAACAAACCGCCATTGCATCACTCTTTTACAGCATGACACTGTCATCGCTCATTGTTGCCTTATATATGTACTTAAAACGGCGCAAAGATATTGCCACCCCGCCCTTAAGTGCGGTGCATTTTGATACGGGTTTACGCAGTTTTATGAAGAAAAGCCTGACGGCGTCCATGGAAGCGGGTGCCAGTATCTTGATGATTTACATCACCGTACTGCTGACTATTGCCTATTTCAGCATAGATGAACTGGGTGATTTCCAAGTGGTTGTGCGGCCGATGATCACTTACCTCACCCTGCTTTTTGTCTTTCCCATCTACCGTTTTGTGCTGCCCGAAGTCGCAGTGTGCGTACGAGAAAAACGCTTTGACGAAGTCCAACAAATTAAATCATGGCTGACGAAAGTTTCTTTGTGGATCAGCGGTATTTTTTTTGTCGTTATGGTCTTTGCGAGCAAGCCGTTAGTCGCTTGGTTATTCCCCGAGCAATACATTAAAGCGGCCCCAGTATTAATGCATTTCTCCATGTTTTTTATATTTATGATGCTCAATGGCTACCAGCTAGCTTATATAAAAGCTCATGGCTACTTTACTCAAAGCCTACTTATTCGCCTTGCTGGTATCGCAGTACTGGTCGGTACTTTCTACGCTTACCGCCTGTATACGGAGAATGTCGTCGCGGTGATTTTAGCCTTAGGCACAGGCTATTTGATGATGTATCTCATATCTAAACTAATTGAAAGACGCATTCAGCAAAGCCTTAACAACGGCGAAAATGCTTAAAACAATAAAGGAAATGACAGGCTTCAACTAAAAAGGCATCCCAGAGGATAGTCTGGAATGCCTTAAGAGAAGACAGCATGTCAGCTTATCATTTAGCGCCCATCGAGCATGCGACCAATACCACCAAGCACAGAGCCTTCACCGCGATCACTTCCTCCTGCCGATGGAGCATGGGCGATAATGCGGTCCGCCATTCGTGAGAATGGCAAGCTTTGTAGCCAAACCGTCCCGTGGCCTCTGAGTGTGGCTAAAAACAAACCTTCCCCGCCAAAGACCATAGACTTTAATGAGCCTGCGCGCTCTATGTCGTAATCAATCCCTGAGGTAAATGCAACAAGACAACCGGTGTCAACTCTTAAGGTTTCACCTTTTAGTTCTTTTTTCACTAAGGTGCCGCCCGCATGGATAAACGCCATACCATCGCCCTGTAGACTTTGCAGAATAAACCCTTCACCACCAAAAAATCCCGTACCTAAGCGGCGATTAAATTTCATCGTCACGCGTGTACCTAAAGCCGCAGCCAAAAAACTGTCTTTCTGACAGATAAGCTCACCACCATGTTCGGCCAAGTCGATCGCTAGGATAGTGCCTGGATAAGGGGCAGCAAAGGCGACTTTACGTTTTTGGTTGCCTTGGTTGGTAAAGTGAGTCATAAAAATGCTCTCACCCGTCAATGCCCGTTTACCCGCGCCCACCAACTTGCCAAAAAAGCCTGACTCAGGCTCAGAGCCATCGCCCATTTTGGCCTCAAAGCTAATATCTTGCTCTAGGTAATTCATCGCGCCCGCTTCAGCGACCACGGTTTCGTTAGGATCGAGTTCCACTTCAACCAACTGCATACTGTGGCCAATAATTTCATAATCCACTTCATGACAACGTCTAGACATACTGTTCCCCTTAACTGTCAGTTCCTTGTTACTATCCTTTAGATTGACCCCGATGGACGGCTCTTTACCTATCGCAGCTCAATTTCACTCTTCATCTCGACCTTAATCTAGATCTAAGCTCAGTCTGAATTTAGGCCTTATTTTAACTCTCCATCTAAACCTTCATCTGACCTAGGCATTAATCTATGACATAAAATGTCAAAATGCGATTATTTTATGCGGTAACTTGTATCAAAAGATGACAAGTGAAGACTTATCAACCTAAACCCACGCCATTAAACTGCTCAGCCTTAGCAAACTCCTCTAATATCAACTCGGTAAAAAGTTGTCCCGCACGGCCTAACGGACGCTCTAAGGTCGAGACGAGCTGTGGAATAAACGTAAAACGACTGCCACCGACGAAGTCGATTTCAACTAATTCGCCTTTAGCTAACTCTTCTTGCACTAAAAAGTCCGGCAACCAGCCAAAACCTAAACCTTTTAACAAAGCGTTCTTTTTCATGATAAAGCCAGAAAGATAAAACACTTTATCGCCGCCAAATTGCATTTCATCGCGGTAACTTTTATTGGGTGAAGAGTCTTCGATAGTTAATTCCACATGTTGCTGCAGCTCAGACAAACTAATTTCGCGAATAAAAGATAAAGGATGCGAAGCACTGGCCACCAGTACGCTAGTAATTGCAGGCAACGGCTGCGGATGATAATAGGGGCCAGTGCGATAATCTTTCACTAACATCAAGTCAGCATTATCACGCTCGAATCTGTGTTGTACACCGCCTAAAAACTCCATATTCAGCTGAATTTTAGTGGGGATCTGATGTTCAGCCATACGCTTTAAGGCCGTCATGATAGGCTCCATCGGTAAGGCACCGTCTATCACTAGCTCTAGCTTTGGCTCCCAGCCTTCACTGAAACGACTGGCAAGATGTTCAATGTTTGCAAGGTGTTGCAGTAACCTTTGTCCCTCGGCCAAAATCACGCGGCCCTCTTGCGTCAGCTCAGCACGATATTGCTCACGGCTAAAAAGCGGCACGCCTAAGTGCTCTTCTAACTTTTTAACTTGATAACTCACCGCCGATTGCGCTTTGTGTAATCGCTCCGCCGCCTTGGCAAAACTGCCCTCTTCCACCAGCACTTGCAGCACATTAAAAGCATCAATATCGATGCGCATGGTCACTCCTTGGCTCTAATGAACATGTCACGGAAACACTACGATTCGTAAAGATTAGAATACCATCTAATTTTTAGATTGAGATAACGGATTTATTATTCTTTTTTTTGTTCATTCAAGCAACTAAATTGATAACAAGATCACACTAATGCAACTTGCAGCATAACGACCAGCGATGTAGGTAATCCTGCAACGCAATATTGAAGGAATAACCATGCCATTTTATGTGAAACAAGGCCAGATTCCCCATAAGCGCCATATCGCATTTGAAAAGAAAAACGGCGAGCTTTACCGTGAAGAACTGTTCTCAACCCATGGTTTTTCCAATATTTATTCCAATAAATATCACCACAACATGCCAACCAAAGCATTGGAAGTGGCGCCCTACAGCCTAGGCCATGGTGCCAATTGGGAAGACTCCCTGGTCCAAAACTATAAACTCGATTCCCGCGACGCCGACCGTGAAGGTAATTTTTTCAGCGCCCGTAACAAGATTTTTTATAACAATGACTTAGCACTGTATACCGCCAAAGTCACCGCCGATACCGACGAGTTTTACCGTAACGCCTATGCCGATGAAGTGGTTTTTGTCCACGAAGGCGAAGGCACACTCTACAGCGAGTACGGCACGATTAAGGTCCAAAAGTGGGACTATCTCGTGATCCCACGTGGCACCACTTATCAGCTTAAATTCAACGATTACAGCAATGTGCGACTTTTCGCCATCGAGTCATTCTCTATGGTGGAAGTGCCTAAGCATTTCCGTAACGAGTATGGTCAGCTATTAGAATCAGCACCTTACTGCGAGCGCGATTTGCGCGTACCTACATTGCAAGATGCTGTGGTTGAGCGCGGCGCCTTCCCCTTAGTGTGTAAGTTTGGCGATAAATACCAACTCACCACTCTTGAATGGCATCCCTTTGATTTAGTCGGTTGGGATGGCTGTGTTTACCCTTGGGCATTCAACATCACAGAATACGCACCAAAGGTAGGCAAAATCCATCTACCTCCTTCTGATCACTTAGTCTTTACCGCCCATAACTTTGTGATTTGTAACTTCGTGCCGCGCCCCTACGATTTCCACCCGAAATCGATTCCGGCGCCTTATTACCACAACAACATAGATAGCGACGAAGTCTTGTATTACGTCGATGGCGACTTTATGAGCCGCACGGGCATTGAAGCGGGTTACATGACCTTACATCAAAAAGGTGTAGCCCACGGACCACAACCGGGCCGCACTGAAGCCTCTATTGGCAAAAAAGAAACCTATGAATATGCAGTGATGGTGGACACGTTCGCCCCACTGAAATTAACCGAACATGTACAAAATTGCATGAGCAAAGACTACAACCGCTCTTGGCTAGAAGACTAGCCCCAAGCCACCAGCACTCCCATGCGGGAGTCATTAGAGTGACGGCGTGTTGCACTAAAATAATGAGGAAAACATCATGGCAAGCGAACTAAATCCACTGGGCTTATTAGGTATCGAATTCACGGAATTCGCCAGCCCTGATACTGATTTTATGCACAAAGTCTTTATCGACTTTGGTTTTTCACTGCTGAAAAAAGCCAAGAACAAAGACATCCTGTACTACAAACAGAATGACATTAACTTTTTGCTCAACACTGAGCGCGAAGGTTTCTCAGCTAAATTTGCTAAATCCCACGGCCCAGCCATTTGTTCTATGGGCTGGCGGGTAGAAGATGCCGGCTTTGCCTATCGCGTTGCCGTTGAACGTGGTGCAAAACCCGCCGATGATGCCAACAAAGATCTGCCTTATCCTGCGATTTACGGCATTGGCGACAGCTTAATTTATTTCATCGACACCTTTGGCGCAGGTAACAATATCTATGCCGCTGATTTTGAAGATTTAGACGAGCAAGTCATCACCCAAGAAAAAGGCTTTATCGAGGTCGATCACTTAACCAACAACGTCTACAAAGGCACAATGGAACATTGGGCTAACTTCTATAAAAACATTTTTGGTTTTACGGAAGTGCGCTACTTTGACATCAGCGGCGTACAAACCGCGCTAGTGTCCTACGCCCTGCGCTCGCCCGATGGCAGCTTCTGTATCCCGATTAACGAAGGTAAAGGCAGCGATAAGAACCAAATCGATGAATACCTGAAGGAATACAATGGCCCAGGTGTGCAACATTTAGCCTTTAGAAGCCGCGATATCGTAAAATCGCTGGATGCGATGGAAGGCAGCTCAATCCAATGCCTAGACATCATCCCTGAATACTACGACACTATTTTCGATAAGTTACCGCAGGTCACAGAGAATCGTGAGCGCATCAAACATCACCAAATTTTGGTGGATGGTGATGATACAGGCTATTTATTGCAGATATTTACCAAAAACCTGTTCGGACCGATTTTTATCGAAATCATCCAACGCAAAAATAACTTAGGTTTTGGCGAAGGCAACTTTACTGCCCTGTTTGAATCAATTGAACGGGACCAAATGCGCCGCGGCGTACTGTAAATTGTCATCCAACTAATAAAAAACGGTACGCACTGCGTACCGTTTTTCTTTCTACGAATATCTATATCGTCATCTAAATCACTATCAGCTTTGACACCAATCACTCGGCTTTAACTTTCCTGCGCTAGTCCACATCGATAGGTTTGATAACTTTACAAGGGTTCCCCGCCGCCACACAGTTCGCCGGAATGCTCTTATTCACTACACTACCAGCACCAATGACACAATTATCACCAATGGTCACACCGGGCAGTACAGAGACGTTTCCGCCTAGCCAAACATTATTGCCGATTTGAATTGGCGCGCCGTATTCCGTCGTTTGCCGCGCGATAGGATTAATAGGATGCGTTGCGGTAGAAATCATCACATGGGGACCAAACATCACATTATCGCCAATCGAGACGGAGCAAACATCTAATATGGTTAGATTATGATTGGCGTAAAATTGTTTACCAATATGGATGTTATAGCCGTAATCGCAAAAGAAATTAGGCTCAATATGGGCACAGTGTTGAATATCAAGCAGGCCACGAAGATGCTCCATTCGGGCATCAAGTAAAGTCGGTTCGGCCAGATTAAACTGATGACAAATGGATTTCGCCCGCATCCGCTCAGCCAATAACTCATCATCCCAAGCCTTATAGGGCTGGCCCGCCAACATTTTTTGTTTCTCAGTCATCGTATTGTCAACATTCCGTCAATGATGACCTAACCCTAACAATCGATTGATGAAAGTTCAAGAACTGCCTCATATGCTCTTGAATGAACTACCCGTCTTGCTGACAGAACATTTAGCTAACAGCCAATGTGAGTCACATTCAAGCATTCAATCTCAATCGAGACAAAGGTCATTGCCTTTGTTCGTCATCACAATAGAGTTCTGCAAATAAATACACTAGACACAAACTGTTCAGCGGCATGACAGGATTTGTCCAAATCATCCGGCTGTGACGCCCTGCTTCACCGAAGATTTCAAGCAATAAATCCGAAGCCCCATCGAGTGCTTTAGGATGTTCAAAGCAAGATTGATGCACATTTAGCACCCCTTCCAAGCGGTAAATTTGTTTTATCCGCGAAAGCTCACCGCAAGCCTGTTTCAATTGGGCAATGGCATTTAGGGTAGCAAGACGACAGGCAGCGTAGCCTTCGCTCACAGTATGATCGGCGCCCAATTGTCCTTGATACTGAAGCTCGCCCTCTAAATAGGGAAACTGACCCGAGGTCATTAACTGACTGCCAACAATTGAATGGGGTTCATAATTTCCAAGAGCCGCAGCAACCTCAGGTAGTTCAAGCCCTGCCGCCACTAGCCGCGATTCAGGTGTGATCATCATAATGTCACCCCCTGAGATGAGGCATTCGCAGGATTAAGCAGCGGGGCTAACCAGGTCGTCAAATGCTGAGGATTGACTGTCAGCCAGTTCGCAGCGGCCTCATCTTCCGTCATTCCTTGTCGATTAACCGCATAATCGAGTTCTGCAACCATTTGATTCGATAATACTATGTTATCAAGTACCTGAATTTGTGCTGGCGAGAAATTAACCGCTAACTCGTGTTCACGGGCGAGCAATACCGCTTTATCTTTTCCCCCGAGTAAACCTTTAGAGTCCTGAAGATCGCGAATGCCGTATTGATGATGTAAAAATTGTGGATGCCACAAAGGAACGATCACCCAATCGTTTACCGCCACAGCAGACTCAAAAGCGGCGACACAGTCGGCCTGAGTGCCTGTTCTAAATTGATAACCTGCCGCCGTTAATCCATATTGCGTCATGATATTTTTAGAAAATCGCGTGATCCCCGCCCCCTCACCAATCCCTTGAATGATGGGCCGCATACGTTGCCGCACGTCAGGTTTGAGTAAATCCTCAATGCTCGACACTTGCTCAGCAGGCACATAATCGGGGACGCCCCAGAGCGCATAGGGCTCATAATGTAGCCCGAGTTGCCGCGTAGCAACTCGCTCTTCGACACCTTGTCGATAAATCCCGTGGCTATGGGGCAGCCATGCTGAACACAGCATATCCACTTTGCCTTCACCTAGCTGCTCAAAATTAGCCTCGTGCAATGCATAGCTTCGTTGCACCTCTTTGCCCATAATCCCTATCACATGGGCCACCACAGCGGCGGTGACACGATGAAAACTTAAGTCCGTCACTCCCATGCGAATCATCGGCTTACCCTGTGAGCTCTCCATATTTGTACTCGTACTCAATGAATTCATACCTATCACACCTCGAGGAAATAATGCCAATGATGCCAAACTGCCCAATCCCAGCGTTTGCAATAATTGCCTTCTGAAGACATTAATCTCCGCCATGTTCAGGCTCCTTGGTGTCTAAAATAGTGAGCCTATCCATCACAATTCCAACGATGGCGTTGTCCTTTGCATAGGGGAATATCATCTCTACTTTGATGCCATTCGGATCTTCAAGAAACAACTGATGCTCACCAATTTCAGGCACAATTCGTTCCTGAAAAATCATCCTCTGCTGGCATAAATGCTGCTGCATCTGGTGTAAATCCGTACCACGAAACGACAAATGGTCAACACGTCCCGAGCCATAAATATTTCTGCTTTCCCCTAAGTAGGCCTCTAGCGCCTGATCGCCCGCTTCCACCAAATGCAAAATGGGCTTATTTGAGGCATAAAGCCAATGTCCAGGAAAACCAAACTGTGGCCGCCAACCTAATTTCAATCCAAGGATGACTTGATAAAACAACAGCGTTTCAACCAGTTTGGGCGTTCTGATGGTAAAGTGATCCAATCCGATAATGTTCATATTGTCATCCTCTGGATGTCGTGACTCAGTGACTCGGTATAACCAAGTGCAAATCCAAACCGTTTTAATCCGCAAAAATCGTGTGAATAAATTCAGTTAAGATAAGCACTTGGCGTAAGGTTATAAAATTAATTGATGAGATTAATTGTTCGAATTAATTACCACGAACGCCCGCAGCCAACGGCTTAAAACGGAAAATATAATAAGGTGGACTGTTTTCAGCTTTGCCATTGTTTAATGGCGCCGATAACGGTAATTGCGCAGCCCCAGAGTACAAATAACCTTGCTTGCCATAACTCACACCGTCGGGCCAAACCATACGTTCATCATGGACATAAGTGCGATACTGGCGAGAATCAGCAGGGATCACACCAATGGCCCGCTCTCCCACTTCCGTTAGATACAAATTATTCGCTTCATCAATACTTAAGCCACCGTTGTCGGGCTTATCGGCATAAGCCTCCACTTTGGCAGAGAGTGCCGCAGGCGTTAACGAAGGATTGATGAGATCTGTCATCCGCACACGGTAAACTTTGTCTTTATTCATCGGGGCAAAGTAGAGCCATGTTTGGGTTTTATCTAAAGCAATGCCATCGGCACCCACATAGACTTCAATCTGCTTTCTACCTTTTGAGTCCTTATCGATAATCAGTGGCCGCTGTAAGTCTGGCATCACACTGTTATCACCCTGTAATAGTCGCCGACTTTTCCCTGTATTTAAGTCCACAACCACCAGCGCAGCCTTTTCACCAATGGGACCCGTGCCAATCCCCTCATCAGCAATTACAATCGCTTGATGTCGAGATGAGATAACAAAGTCATTATGTTGTGACTCAGGAAGAGAGACTGGCGCGGGCAAATGAATAATGCGATCTAATTGGTTTTTCTTGGTATCCCACGCCACTAATTTAGGCTCAATACGTGGCGCCTGCTGACCAGAGTCTAATAGCCAAACTCTGTCTTGATCGTCGGTTCGCAGCCCCAACACCCAATTAAGGCAAGTGTCAGGTTCTTTCGCTTTGCCCTGCGGATCATGGCATTGCTGCCAATCCGAATTAGGAAATGGCTTAGTACTACCATCCGCTAAAAGCTCTGCCACCTTAATGTTAGGTTGATAGAAAGGGTGATAACTGAAAATCAATCGTTCATCTGATGTGAAAGTAATACCGCCCACAGCCCCATCAAGTTCGGCAAAGACTTCCATTTTTGCCAGCGGCTCAGTCTGTGTCGCCCATGAGTGAGAACACAACAAACTGCTTGCCAGTAGAGTAAAAGCCTTTGATAACATTGGGTATGTAATGCGCGTAGATAATATGGTCATCTTCATTCCTCCTAACGTGGGCCAGCTAAAAGCGTTAAACTTGCTTCGCCTAATCTATGCTGCCAAAGATAGAATCCCACCAAAGCGGGTGTTGATCCCTTGTCTATCGGCAACTGCGCCACATCCAAAGCATGCACTGTCCATACATAACTGTGTTCACGTCCCTCTGGTGGACAAGGTCCAAAGAATCCAGGTTTACCTAAATCGGTATTAGCTTCAATGGCACCACTGGGTAGCGCTCCGCCATTCACACCACCTGCGAGAGTCGACACCTGTGCCGGAATGTCATACACAACACGGTGCCAAAAACCACTGCCAGTAGGCGCATCTTTGTCATATAAAGTGACAGCAAAGCTCTTGGTACCGGCAGGTACATTTTGCCAAGTTAAACGCGGCGCAATATTTTCGCCCGAACAACCAAATTGATTCCAATAATACTCAGGAGGGAACCTTGAATTATCAGCTAAATTACTTTCGAGACTAAACACAGTGGCACTGTCGTCAGCCATAACGTAATTAATACTGGCGGCCAAAGCGACCGTCACCAAGAGAGTATTTTTAAAAGAGGAGAAATAAGGCGATTTCATAATATGCTAAACCCATTTTGAACTGTCCTAAAACAGTCATTAACCATTGATTTGAGAATGTGGGTTAGCATATCAATCAAATTATGATTGATAAGGCGCATTTGGTTGATATGAGTTTCAAAAAATATTGGATAATCTCAACATGCTTCTCAGTTATTTTTAGGTTATGGTACTTTCAGCAAAAATAATGCAAAAAAGTAACAGCCAAACGACTAAGATATGTTCGTAACACAATAATATAACGAGGATTCGCTATGATTAAAGCGGCTTATCAACCTTGGTTTCCCGTGAACAGAAACCTAAAGCCACACCCGAACCTGAGTTGCAGATTAGACCATTTATCTTTAACCATACTGTGGCAGGAACTTGATAACGATGCATTCACGATGGAATTATATTTCCCTACGATATCAGGAATACAAGTAATTGATGAGTCAAGTTATCAAACCTTCTTAGATAACATAAGTGATATTCAACATCATGATAAAAGCAATACGCCATTCCCTATTGATTCAGATTTAAATATCACGAATCAATCCAATACCGATTATTTTTCTTTACCTTGGCCAATATGGAAGTCGGTAAAAAATGCACGCCGTCCTTATTATGGTGAATTAGGCGAACATATTTACCAAGACCTATACAGTTATTATATGGTGGGCGCCGATAGTGTCTACTTGATCGATACTGATGTAGAACCTACAGTCAATGTCTTATCTTGTAAACTATGAGGTTAATCGCTGTTAACCGAACAACTGCAGAATTAATCACAATGGGGTTAGTGAGCATATTGTTAATAATAACTACAATATGCTTTTTGCGTGAAATATCGCCAGCCAACACAACCGATTACATTTAAAGAGAGCAAGTTCAAAATAAGCAGATTGGCTAAATCCGCCGTTTTCATTACACTATCGACCTTCTCATCTTCACCCAAGAATGACCAAACCATGCCTGATTTTGCCTTACTCGCTGTGTTTATCCCGACTTTTTTCTTTGTTTCTATCACGCCGGGCATGTGCATGACACTCGCCATGACCCTGGGCATGAGTATAGGTGTGCGCCGCACCCTGTGGATGATGCTGGGTGAACTGGTAGGCGTGGCGTTGGTGGCGACAGCCGCCGTGATGGGCGTGGCCAGTATCATGCTCAACTATCCCGAAGTCTTTCAAATCTTCAAATGGGTTGGCGGAATTTATTTAGGCTTTATCGGCGTACAGATGTGGCGCGCGCGCGGCAAGATGGCCATATTAAGTGATGATGACACTAACCCCAGAGCCAGCAATTTTACCTTGATCTCCCAAGGCTTTATTACCGCCATTGCCAATCCAAAAGGTTGGGCATTTATGGTGTCGCTACTACCCCCTTTTATCAATGCCGAGCGCGACGTCGCGCCGCAGCTCCTCGCCTTACTGAGCATTATCATGGTGACCGAATTTACCTCTATGCTCGCCTACGCCAGTGGTGGCAAAAGCCTGCGCATCTTCTTGAGCCGTGGCGATAATATTAGCTGGTTAAACCGCATTGCAGGCAGCCTAATGATAGGCGTAGGAGTTTGGTTAGCCATGAGCTAACGGTTTGAACTAACCGCTTAAATGTAACCCGTTCTACCTAAAATGAGCCCAATAAAGTCCCGTTAACTCGGTCTTTATGAAGGCGCTTTTTTGTAGGGCAACACATCCTGCATCTGCACCATATATTGCTGCATTTGCAGTGTTTCTTGCTCAACAAAGTCGGCAATCGCCGCCTTAAATCCCAAATGGGCGATGTTATGGTAGGAATACATTGCTACGGGTTCAAAGCCACGCAGCACCTTATGTTCCCCCTGTGCGCCCGCATCAAACACTTGAAACTCATGTTCAATACAATATTGAATACCTTGATAATAACAGGCCTCAAAATGTAAACCGTCAAGCTCAACCGTCGTCCCCCAATAACGACCATATAAGCATTTCTGCCCTCGGGTATTCTCACCTTTTAAATACAAGGCGCCAGCGACCATCTCGCCCTTTGCATCTTCAACCACCAACAGTAGGACTTGCGCAGCGAGTTGTGCCCCCAACTGCTGAAAAAAGGTTGGCGTTAAATAGCCGCGATGACCGGAGCGCTTAAGGTAAGTTAATTGATAACATTGGATAAAAGTCTGCCATTGCGAAGCGGTGATCTGCTCCCCTTCGACAAACTGAAACTTAAGATTAAAAGGCTGTAACTGCGCCCGCTCCTTCAAGATATTTTTACGCTTACGGGAACTAAAGCCCGCCAGAAAATCATTAAAATCCCGATAACTGCGATTATGCCAATGGAACTGAGTGCCTAAGCGTTTTAACAGCGAATTTGGCAAACTTTCAAATAACGGCATTTGTGTTGGGGTAACAAACAGGCTGTGCCATGAGGAAATCGGGGTATTGCCCTGCTCTGGCTCATTAAGAATAGCTTCCTTAGGTACGAGATTATCCTGTGCTGATATTAGTCGGCGATTAAATGTCATCAGCAGTAATGCCGCCACGCGCAGTTGCTCGGCGCGCTCTACTGCGGGATGAATGCCCATCCGTTGACCTTGCACTGGGGTAAAAGGGATCGCATTCACCCATTTGGGATAGTAATCGAGCCCATGGCGCTCATAGGCTTCGGCCCACGCCCAATCGAACACATACTCACCGTAGGAATGGGATTTTTGGTACAAGGGCATGACGGCAATAAGTGGGAACTGATTGAAGTGCTTAGCCGTTTGCACACTGATAAACCCTCCTTCAGCCAAAGGCGACAAGCTTTTATCCTTACTGTCGACATCATTTAATGTGTCACCCGCATCGAACACGCATAAATGTCGAGGCGTCCAACCGGTTGCAGTGCAGGCGGAGCGGCTTTGCTCGAGTGCCAACAGAAACTCATGGCGACAAAAGGGATTCGCCTCACCCATGGCGGCATTCCACGCACTGGTCGAAATATCCGACATTGAGCTCGCAAAAGCCAAAATAAGCTGTCTCATTGGGTAAATTATCGTCCTTTACTGGTGTGAACAAGTATACGAGGTTGCAATTAAGCCTAATTCTCGGCACATTGCATAGCCATAATTAAAATAAATTCAGGATTGAGTATGCGTCCAACAAGACCTTTTAGACCTCTTATTCTCGCCATTGCGATGGCGCTTCCCTTACTATCATCTCCCAGTCTGCTTGCCGATGAATCGCCAATTTTCAGCCAGATGGCCACCGCACAACCTGTGTGGGCTAAACATGGCATGGTCGCAAGCCAAGAAGCTCTCGCCAGTCGCACCGGCGTTGAGATCCTAAAGCAAGGCGGAAATGCGGTTGACGCCGCCGTGGCTGTCGCCTTCAGTTTGGCAGTCACCTTACCCCGTGCTGGCAATATCGGCGGCGGTGGTTTTATGCTGGTGCATATTGCCAAAGAAAACAAAACCATCGCTATCGATTATCGCGAAATGGCGCCGTCTAAAGCCAAGAAAAACATTTTCCTCGACGAAAATGGCGATGCAGTTGAAAAACTAAGCCGCGAACACGGTCTTGCCGTGGGTGTGCCAGGTACTGTGATGGGCATGAGCTTAGCCCTTGAAAAATATGGCACTATGACTCTCGCCCAAGTTACGGCACCCGCGATTAAAATGGCGCAGGAAGGCATTAGCGTAACGCCAGATCTTGCCCAATCCCTTGCAGGCCTAAAACGCCGCATGGCCCAATGGCCAACCACGGCCGCTATCTTCTACAAAGCCGACGGCAGTGACTATCAAGTGGATGATATTCTTAAACAACCTGAACTTGCCCATTCGTTAAGTCTTATCGCAGAAAAAGGCACCAAAGGATTCTACGAAGGTGAAACCGCCACTAAGCTCATCAATGCGGTGAAAGATGCTGGCGGCATTATGACCTTAGACGACCTTAAAAATTATAAGGTTGTGGAACGTGAACCCGTGCGCGGTGAATACCGCGGTTACGAGATTGTGTCTATGCCACCGCCATCATCGGGCGGCGTGCACATCATCGAAATGCTCAACGTATTGCAGCAATTCCCGATAGACAAACTCGGCCACAATACCGCCCAGACGATTCATCTGATGGCGGAAACCATGAAGTACGCCTATAGCGATCGCAGCGAATACTTAGGCGATCCCGACTTTTATAAGGTGCCCGTCAGAGCCTTAACCAGTAAGGACTACGCCCAAAAAATCGCCAGCCAAATTGCGATGAATAAGGCAACACCGAGTGCTGAAATCAAGCCCGGCAAGCTCGCGCCCTATGAGAGCGATCAAACCACTCACTTCTCGGTAGTCGATAAATGGGGTAATGCAGTTTCAAATACTTACACCTTAAACTTCAGCTACGGCTCAGGTTTAGTGGCGAAGGGAACAGGGATTCTGCTCAATAACGAGATGGATGATTTCTCTGCCAAACCCGGCGTGCCAAACGGCTACGGTTTAGTAGGTGGTGATGCCAATGCGGTCGAGGGCAATAAACGCCCACTCAGCTCAATGAGCCCAACAATAGTGATGAAGGATGGCAAACCCTTCCTCGTCACTGGCAGTCCAGGTGGTTCGCGCATTATCACCACCACACTGCAGATCATCATGAATGTTATTGATCATGGATTAAACATTGCCGAAGCCAGTAATGCGGCGCGGGTTCATCATCAATGGCAACCCGATGAATTGCGAGTCGAGTCCAGCTTTAATCGCGATACCATTTCCCTGCTCGAAGCCAAAGGACACAAAGTGAAAGTACAATCCGCTATGGGCAGTACGCAATCAATCATGGTGACCGAACAAGGAATTTTTGGTGCGTCTGATCCACGCCACTCGGGTAGCGAAGCTATCGGCTACTAGCATCTCCATGACCCCCTGTGTCAGGATTGTTGTCACCCCTTAAAATCATCCAATAATTAAATAAAGGGGGCGGTCAATGAGAGCTCAATGGAACGATATTCACCTGAACGTAAAGACGCTGTCTTAAAGAAATTATTACCTCCCCACAATATGACGGTCACGGAAGTGGCTCGCAGTGAGGGGATCTCCTACCAAACCCTGTATCATTGGCGAGATAAAGCCAAAAAAGAGGGTCGCCCTGTGCCAGGTAAAACATTA
>NZ_JAKKRK010000101.1:0-4470 GCF_025654545.1 Shewanella sp. SM20
CTATCGCCGTGTCACTGTATTGAAATCCCCGACCTCGACCACCATGGTGTTCAGTGTGACACCAGAGGTTGAGCGCCTGCTCGTCTATCCAAAAAGTCAGTGAGCCTCGGTTGGTCAACGCCTTGTTATATTCCGGCCAATTGGTAATGCGAGATTTAGATTTGCCCATCTGATAGCGGTTCCTGCGTGGTATTCACAGGATCTGATCGCATCTGAGACGGAAGGTTCATTCATTTAGGCAACAACGCCCATACGATAAACAAAATATAAAATAAACTAATATACCTTATAGCGCAAAGTTATAGGGGGACACCGAGTACCGGCTCACAGATCTCACACAAGCCGTTAACAAAATCACCTTCTGGAATTCCCCCCAAAAAAAACATTCAACATCACAGAGCTACAAAATAATTAAAAGTACTGACACTTAACACCTACCCCCTAGATAATTTCTCTTATAATCAATTAGTAGGCTTTGTCTGTGCAAATGGCTTTGTTTCCTAAATCGAACCAACAAACAAAGCTTCCTCAACTGTTTAAGTATTAGTCAAAATACTGTGTTTCAGGCATACCTAGCCTAGTCAGTTTGTTTAACGCTTTGATCATGGCTAAGCTTCCCCTACTTGAGCATTGTAATTTCTCATGCTCAAGCTGCCGCCGAGCAACTGCTTTATCCGATGCATGGCGGTTTCATAGATGGAACGACGATGGTAGCCATAACGTTTCTTCCACTTTTTATTTGAGCCGTAAAGCTTTTGAAAACTCACTGCCAAATTGCGTGGATGACCTTATTCCCAATAGGCTGCACCATCGTGTGGGGGAATAAAGCTAAAGGCCCGTTTACGGCGGATAACTGCGCGGCACTCTTGCGTATCATAGGCTCCATCTCCTGAAATCGTATGGATTTTCCGGTGGGTTTGTTTGAGCAAGTTTGGCAGCACTTCAGCATCAGCCACATTGGATAAACTAAGCTCAGCGGCAATAATTTCGTGAGTATGAGTGTCAACGGCAATATGCAGTTTGCGCCAAACTCGGCGCTTGCCATCCGTACCATGCTTCTTCACTTTCCATTCTCCTTCGCCATAGATCTTTAGCCCTGTGGCATCGATAGCTAAGTGCTGAATGATGCCCCGAGTCTTAGTTTTAAAAGAGATGTTAACTGTCTTAGCGCGTTTGCTGATACAGGTGTAATGGGGAATGGCACGTTTGCCAGTTTAAACACGGAATTGATAAAGCCTTGCAGGGCTCGCAATAGCATAGAAAAAATACGCTTTACCATGAGTGCGGTGGTGATCGCTAAATCACTAAACACAAGCGGCCGACCTTTTTTGCCTAGTTCAGTTGTGGCTTACCAAGCGGAGATGGCTTCATCATCAATCCAGAAGGTCAGCGAACCACGGTTAATCAATGCTTGATTGTACTGTTTCCAGTTGGTTGTTTTATAGCGAGGCTTTGGCACGGTTGATTTATGAGTCTGTGAATGATGTCGATCTGGTGATTAGCTACAGATTTAGTTCAATCAATTTAGGAAACAAAGCCCATCCCAGAGCAAAATGACGAACAAATTCAGGTCATATTTTACATCTGCCTAGCCCCAAAACATCAATGAAGGCTTAGCCCCTTAGCCTATCAGAAAATATGCCAGCAGATCTGTTCATGCTATCTCCCTGCGTAATTGCCCCCCCTAAAACCCTATTTTAATAGCAATCAGTGCTTTTGCATCGAACTTCACAGAACGGGTTTTATTTATTTTATATAAATATCATATGGATTAATGAAAACTGGTTGACAATGGTTGCACTGTTATCGAAGAGAGAAGCGAAGCAAATTTCTGGCATCAAGGTCCACCTTGCTGCGTATCCAGCATTCGAATTCGTAAAATCACTACGATTTCTATTTTCTGATGCGATAAAAAAAGGGTTGCTCAACGAAAAGTTGCTAAATGAAGCAGTCATTCTTCAAGGGAAAATTATCGAAACCGAACTACATATTTTTGCAGGTTTCGAATCCATGATATTTGATTTTGCCAATCTCAACCTTCTTGATACCACAGTGCTCATACATCAAGATATCGCCGATGAGGATATAAAACTATTTGCATGGAAAAATGTGCTGTACCAGACTTTACTAAGCTCAGTCTCAAGCGACTATCTAGACTTAATCCATTCGAATATCAATGCAAAAATTCCATCAGACGTTGCTAATAAGCTCTACTACCACTCACATCTAAGCGAAGAATTATTAGCCAAAATGACAGGCAAAGCTAAAAATACTATCGCCAAGCAAAAGTCTCGTCACAAGCCCCCTCGACAAGAAATGTCTATTTCACTTTTTGAACAAGTCGTCGGAGAGGCCGATGACCGTTGATTCTGAGCTTTCAAGATTTAATATTGAAACATTAAAAAATGCCTTAAATAATGCATTCCCTGAAGAATTGACTGATTATCACTTCTGTATTGCAGATGAAATAATTAACCTAATAGAAGTCTTAAGTCATCGCTACCAGAGAGACTTCCCAGAGCTGACTACAATAAAATTTTTAGCTAAAAAAAAGGTAAAAAACACACAAACAGATCTTGAAGCACATAAAAATAACCTCTCATTTTTGTATCAAGTGCTAGTGAAGAAAAAGCAACTCGAGAAATATTATTTTAGCGCCTTTATAGCAAGCGTCATGCGTTCCCCCTCTCAAGACCACCAACAATTTGAACAATATAAGGCGATAACGTTGTTGGTCTGTGCAAAGTTATACACTATGGGGAGACATGAGTCGGCGATCAAATCTGTCTGCAATGAAATTAGGCAATGGTCTCTAGGGAAAAGAAATGAGCTATCCAATAATCTGCCTGATGTTATTGATAGTGAGATGAAAAAATTAATTGATGAGCTAGATCTAAAAAGAAAGGAAAAACTAGAAGTTAACAAGGGTTCAAAAGTTGGACATCAAATATCAAACATCTATGTTCCTTATAATGACAGCTACAACCACAATAAAGGCATTTTACGAGGTACTACACTACGAGATCCTGGAGCTCCCAGAACAAGGCTAATTATCAATCCTGTAGAAAATGATGGCTCAGATACTGTTACTGAATTTATAGAGGTTCAAACACATCAAGAAGGCTGGGCAACAGAAGAAGCCTCATCAGAGCATAAGAAAAAGATGTTTTTGATATCGATGATGATGCCTAATAAAAGTGGTTATGCAGTACAGAAGTTACGCGCTCAAGCGATTAGTAATAAAATATTAAAAAACCACATGTGCCTTCCATGTGATATCCAGCAAGCAACGAAATTTGAAATTAGAACATTACTTTCATATTGCATGGACCCTGAAAAAGTTTGCGAGAAAACGCGCTCATTCCTGCTGGCATCTTTAACATTAGGCTCATCATTAGAGCGTGTTAGCCAGCGAAAGTATGACGATAAAACCAACAGTTTAATACAAGAGCACAAGCTACCAACCCAGAACCAACGCAAGCCAATAATTAAGCTGATATCACCAACTCAGACAACATTTTTCATTAGGTTACCATTCGATATAAAAACAATTTTGTTGAATGACTTAGACGATTTAACATTGAGAAAAATCTCTAAACTACTGAGTTATATTAATAAAAAACACGGAATAAATTTAGCCGAAAATAAAATATCATCCTACCTACGTCATACACTAAAACAGGAGTCAATAGATCCAACAATTATCGCGCTAATTGAAGGTAAAACGACTAAAACCGTACCCGAACTATCCTACACTCACTTATATGAGCTAGATGTAAATCAGATATATTGTCGTTTTTTATTGTATTTAGAGAACTTATCAAGCAAGTCGCATAAATTTGAACCCAACAATCAACATGATCATCAAGATAAACACCCCATCGGCAGCCCGCTAGTGATGAATGATGAAATTTTGGGAAAGTTTTTCAGAACCTTAGAAAAAAATATATCTGATATTTCAAACCGATACTCTCAACAGCAACATAACTTCATCACTTACTATGTGTTATTTACTCTTGCAATATCCTCAGGCTATCGACCCGTTACAGGATGGTTTGGAAAAATCACTGACTATAATTTATTCAACTCGACATTTTGGATCTCTGACAAAGAAATGCATCAAGCACTATCGGGTCGAATGATCATTCTTCCTGAGATTGCAGTGAGTATTTTGAAACACTACTTACGCTATTTAAAAGCTGGAAAAGTTGACTCCATGAGCCCCCCTGTGTCAGGATTGTTGTCACCCCTAAATAATCATTATGTTTAAAGACAGGGTGCGGCAAAAGAGAACGATATGGCTCGGTATTCACCAGAACGTAAAGAGGCGATCCTTAAAAAATTATTACCTCCTCACAACTTAACGGTCGCAGAGGTCGCTCGGGAAGAAGGCATCGCGGTGCAAACCTTGTATCATTGGCGAGATATTGCCAGAAAAGAAGGTCGCCCCGTGCCAGGTAAAACATTAAC
>NZ_JAKKRK010000102.1:0-4192 GCF_025654545.1 Shewanella sp. SM20
AGACGTCGCGGGAATTGTTGGGATAACGCACCGATGGATCGTTTCTTTAGAAGTTTGAAATCTGAATGGATACCCGCAAGTGGTTATGGGAATTTCACAGAAGCAGATAAAGAGATCACAAATTACATCACTGGATATTACAGCGAGACTAGACCCCATCAATATAATGGTGGGTTAACGCCAAATAGGTCAGAACGTTTATATTGGAATGACTCTAAAACCGTGGCCAATTTTACTTGACCACTACACTTCGACAGGTAGGCGAACTCGAACATGACACTTATTTTCTGTAGGAGACTTATCTTCGCCAAGGGCTAGAAAGTAAACTACGAGGTTTACGTAGCAGTCCCCCTTGCTCCATTTCGATCTCTGGACGTTGAGCGCAGCGATACTCTCGCCTTGATCCTTTCTCCAGGTCACACTTGACTTCTTAGACCCCCGTTCTTGATTCAGTAAATCACTCTATCTTTGCAAAATTTAAGCGAGCATTGATCAAAGAGCAACAACGCGAAAGTACCATGCTTGCGAAGAAAGAGGTATATAAAGGCAGAAAACAGGCTCTCAGAATAGAACAAATAACTGAACTTAAGCAAAGGCTGTTGCAGATGAAAATAAGAAGGCTTTAGCAACTGAGAATTAGATTAGCCAGCAGACATTATATTCTTATCTCAAAGGATCTTAAAATTCAGATCACGTATAGAAATTGTCTTAAGGTTAATTTCGAGGGGATGGGCGCAAAAACCTACAAAGTTTGAATCTCTTCATTGCGAGCTGTTAAAATAAGAGAGCAGTGAGTTAGCACCGTATTGTTCAGGAATACAAATAATCATGACAATAGATAAAATCTCACTTATCAACTTAATACTGATGGCAACACTTGTTTCCCCAACAACAAATGCAGACTCTATAGATATCAAAGCGTTACAGCTTAAGGCCAATCACAGCGACACTCAAACCAGACTTGAACTTGCCGAACATTTCTAAAACGGAAATGACGTTGAACAAAATCTGGAAAAAGCATTAACTATATTGCTTAACAACTTTGAATATGTAGGGTTCTTGAATTACTACGAGTAAATTCATGCAGTTATAACTAGATTGCCAAACTCATTATGCCACTACACTATATATTTCATGATTTAGAATCCATTCATAAGTTTTTTCTAAAAAACTCAATCAACTTATCCCATGGAATAAATGCAGTTCTATCATACAAATCAACATGGCCTGCATCTTTAACATAGTAAAGCTCCTTTGGCTCGCCCGCTAATTGATAGGCTTCTTCACTAAACTCCTTTGAATGAGCCTTATCGCCAGTAATAAACAACATGGGCCGTGGTGAGATGGTTTCAATATCGTTAAACGGGTAGAAGTTCATAAATTTTATGTTACTGGTCAGTGTTGGGTGAGTTGTTAACTGTGGTGAGGAGCTTGCTGGCGTATATTCGCCCCGAGGCGTACGATAAAAATCGTAAAACTCGCGCTGGATTGGATGGGTATCTTTATCTAACTGATGCACTGTTCCGCTAGTATATTGAATTTCACCGCCACTAAACTCAACGTCACGCTGTTTCGCAGCAGCTGCAATAAGCTTTTTACGTTGTTCAACGGTTTGAGAGTGGTTTAGGGCATGACGGTTTACAGCCCCCATGTTGTACATACTCACTGTCGCAATAGCTTTCATGCGCGGGTCAATCTTGGCCGCACTAATCACAAAACTGCCACTACCACAGATACCCAGCACGCCGATGCGAGCACCATCGACCAAGGTTTGAGTGCCCAGATAATCGACCGCAGCACTAAAATCCTCGGAGTAGATATCGGGCGAAACCGCATTACGGGGTTGACCTTCGCTTTCGCCCCAAAATGACAAGTCTAGAGATAGGGTAATAAACCCTTGTTCTGCCATTTTTGTGGCATATAAATTAGCACTTTGCTCTTTTACCGCGCCCATTGGATGACCGACAACAATAGCTGGATGAGTCAGTTTTTTATCGAGGTTTTTGGGGATAAACAGATTGCCCACAACAGCCATGTTATATTGATTTTTAAATGTAACCCGTTGCATAGCCACGCTATTGCTTTGGTAGAAATTATCAGCTCCGTTAGACATATCCTGCGCTAATGTAGGAAGACTTAACGTTGATAACAGGCCTAGTATTATTATTGCCTTAGTGATTTTATTTAATTTTTTCATATACATTACAGATTTCCTATTCTCAATAATCGCCATTTGTAGCTCGCTCAATTCGCACTTTGATATCACTATCGCCCATAAGGACTTCAACTCCCCCGTCAATCTGACCAATGCGGATCAGTCCTCGCGAATAACCAAAGTCATGATAGAAAAAGGCAAGGTTTCCCCAAGGCGCAAAATACGCAATGTCGCCCACTTTTGGGGCATAACCTTCTGGCGCTTCTTTATGGGAAAGCTTTGCGGGTAAATCAGAAATTTTCTCGGTGCCGTTGTAATCAGCAAGCTCGAGAGCCAAAGGCAGTAGCTTCACAAAATCCCGAGCCGCCTGCGTGTTTTCAAGCGTTGCGGTTAATACTGTGTCTTCGATGATGATGCGTATCTTTATTGCACTCTTTTTTGCACTGCGCATAGCCATAGACTCACTGTGTTGACTGAATGAAACTGAACTCGCAGCGGATGCGATTACAATGCTGGACATAAACAGGAATACAACCATAAACATCCGCACGATCAGAACGCTTAACCATCGAATACCCATAATTCACACTCAGGTTCAGCTAGCGCGTTAACGTCGCGTTAACGTCGCGTTGTTGATAACAAACCGATACTTCACATCACCCTTCAGCATGCGCTCATAGGCGGTGTTAATCTCATCGGCGCGGATCAGTTCTATATCCGCCACTATGTTATGCTCAGCACAAAAATCGAGCATCTCTTGGGTTTCACGGATCCCACCTATCATTGAGCCCGCAAGGCTGCGGCGTTTCATAATCAGATTAAACACATTGGGCGAAGGATGATTTGTTGCAGGCGCGCCAACTAAGGTCATAGTACCGTCGCGCTTTAATAGGCTTAAAAAAGCGTCCAGATCATGGGGAGCCGCAACGGTGTTCACAATCAAATCTAAACTCTGCAAATGCTTAGCCACTTCATCGACATTTTTGGAAACAACTACTTCGTCAGCGCCCAAGGCTTTGGCTGCATCACGTTTAGATTCTGAAGTGGTGAATGCCACAACATGAGCCCCCATTGCATTGGCGAGCTTAATCCCCATGTGGCCAAGGCCACCAATGCCGACAATACCGACTTTTTTACCCGGTCCTGCATGCCAATGACGAAGCGGTGAATAAGTTGTGATACCCGCACACAGAAGCGGTGCCACTGCCGCTAATTGCGCTTGTGGATGACTGATACGCAGCACATAACGTTCATCAACCACGATTTGTTCCGCGTAGCCACCGAGCGTATGTCCAGGCGCGTCATGAGTTGGGCCGTTATAAGTGCCCACCATGTGATCGCAGTAATTCTCTTGATCATCAATACACTCATGGCAGTGCTTACAGCTATCAACGATGCAACCCACGCCAACCAAGTCTCCCACGTTAAATTTGGAGACATGCCCGCCCACGGCGGTCACTCGGCCAACAATCTCGTGACCGGGGACACAGGGATATAAGGTCCCCGCCCATTCCGAACGTACCTGATGCACATCCGAGTGGCACACCCCGCAGTAGTCGATGCTGATCTGCACATCATCCTCGCCGGGTGGGCGTCGCGTAATAGTCATAGGTTCCAGCGGTAAATGACTGGCATTTGCACCAAAAGCATTAATCTTCATAGTAAAATTCCTTTATTATTGAGTGTGAAGCAGCAGTTTTGGTGTCGAACGCTTAGTCCAATATGCCAATAAAGCAGCCGCAGCTAACAAGGTTGCACTCAGCAAAAATGTGCTGTGGTAACCATTAAAGTAAAGAATCCGCCTTCTTAGAAGGCGGCTTTGACTTGCCCCTGGAAGGGGCTATTCCAAAAACTACATCATCTGCAACGACAATTGAGCCTCATGTTCCTGATCTTGTTTATCTTGATGGCGCACATATCGTCTAATGATTTCTTCATTAACACCTACTGTATCTACAAAATAACCTCTGGCCCAAAAGCTATTGCCCCATAGCTTTTTACGTACATGAGGGAATTTATTGAATAGCCTTATCGCAC
>NZ_JAKKRK010000103.1:0-4039 GCF_025654545.1 Shewanella sp. SM20
ATGTTTTACCTGGCACAGGGCGACCCTCTTTTTTGGCTTTATCTCGCCAATGATACAGGGTTTGGTAGGAGATCCCCTCACTGCGAGCCACTTCCGTGACCGTCATATTGTGGGGAGGTAATAATTTCTTTAAGACAGCGTCTTTACGTTCAGGTGAATATCGTTCCATTGAGCTCTCATTGACCGCCCCCTTTATTTAATTATTGGATGATTTTAAGGGGTGACAACAATCCTGACACAGGGGGGTTCTATCGCTAGTGAGTTAGCGATAGCAATGCAATCAGGTAAACGAGTGTTACTTGTGGGAGATCATAAACAATTACCACCGCTTTATTCTGAGCCACATAAGAAAGCCATAGCAAGAAAGTTAGGTATTGTGGCTAATGACTCTGAAGATTTATTTCAAAGTGACTTTGAGCGTGCTTTTGAATCTGAATACGGCAAGGAAGCGGGGGCAAAACTATTAACTCAATATCGAATGGCAAAACCCATTGGCGATTTGGTTTCTCAATGTTTCTATAGTGGGGAACTGGTGACTGGCGAACGTATGATTCCAAATATTTATCAGGACGTGCCTAAAGCGTTACAGAGTGTCGTAACTTGGATTGATACGTCTTTGTTAGGTAAAGCTTCCCATCATGCCAAATGTAAAGGTGAAAGCCTCTCCAATGTTGCAGAAGCGGATGAAATTATTGCTTTGCTTAGGGAGATCTCTGATAACGAAAAGTTTATAACATCCCTGTCAAAAACGGTTAAAGAAAGTGACCCAGCGATTGGCATTATTTGTATGTATGGTGAGCAAAAGCGTTTGATCCGTAAAAAATTCAATGAACAATCATGGGATGATGAGTTTAAATCCTTGGTAAAAATAGACACTGTAGATAGTTATCAAGGTAAAGAAAATAGAGTAATTATTCTCTCGATTACAAGAAGTTGTACCGATCTAAGTACCGGTTTTTTACGTCTGCCAAACCGTATTAATGTGGCTTTGTCTCGGGCAATGGATAGATTAGTCATTGTCGGTGCAACACATATGTGGCGAGGTAAGAATGCTCATAAGCCTTTAGGTAAGGTGATTGAGTTTATCGAGTTACAAAAAATAGTCTCGAATTATAGTGTATTGAATGCAAAACCAAAAAAGCCTAAGGGAGTAAGAAGGTAATGAATGAGCAATCAAACATAGTTTATAACGAAATTGATTTCCTTATACCTTCATACCGATTCAATATTCGTTACTCTTACGTAAGCAAGCGTGGTTTATCATTTATTCGTGAATTCGTGTTGAGGCTCGTACACTTATCCCCGATGAAGCCCACTGATATCTCAGAGTTTTTAGGGTTAACTGAAAGAGAAGCTAAAGAGGCTATTCGAGATCTTATTGAGAGAGAAGAGTTGGCTTATAACGAGCTTGGACAAGTTGAGTTGACAGTCAAAGCGATTAGTTATTTTTCTGCTTTAGGTGAGCCTCCTCAAGTGAGTGATATCGTTACGAGTAATACGATACTTGGATATGAAGCATTGGGATTTAATTGTGTATCGACTCATAGCAAGCGTTTAAATGATAAATGGACTTGTGGACTTAGAGTTGATGCAAAAAGTGAACATATTGCCAACAGAACTAAACTAGTTGGGAAAGCTTTTCAGCGTCAATTTCATAGTTTGCTCGATAAAGAGATGATTACGAATGTTCGTCAGCCAGAAGGCGCTGGCCAACCAAGTGTTTATAAAGTCGATTCGCTAAATCAAATTGGAACAGAACCATTCCGAGTTAAGCTTTGTTTTGCTATGGACAGACAAGGTGTTGCTATTGAAATTGATGAGATCGGACAATTAGAAGCAGATGAACTTGTTTTGGACGGCATTCGGCAGGTTATCGCTAGTAACCAGACTAGCAATAATTTAAGGGAAATCGTCTTAGCAATTGAATCACTAGGTGATATGAATACGGGTTCGTTAATTACTGAACAAGGGCTTAATATTGATAAGTTATTTGCTTTGGCACAATCTCCTAACGTTGATGATGGTGACTTTATTCCGTTAGTTGGCTCTATATATACTCGAGATAACTGGCAAAAATTTGGTGCGCAACTTGATTCCGTAAAAAATAAATTGGCTGGAAAGCATCAAGAAGGCATCAAGCCCCTTACTTGGCTTGCTCCAAGTGAGGGGTTGTGGGCGAGAAATAGTTATCTTTCGAGTTGTTTTGAGTCTTTAATTGATGGTTCAAAGATCAAAGGTAAAAAACCGAAAACGCTATATCAGCCTGCATTATTCGTCCCTATGACATCGAAGCACGATCAGTATGGTTGTAAGCGATGGAAAGACGATTTTGCTATAAATATCGATTACGTGAATGGTTATATTGCGGGGTTTTTAGGTGGTGCAGTAGAAGTTCTTTTACTTGATAATGAGTTGGTTGTAGTCACTTACTACATTAGTTTGCCAGAAATTTATCCCGTTCCAATGCCTATTGGATTTATGAGCAAAAACAAAGCCTTAATTGAAAGAATAGCAAGTGAGCTCTATCCATATTTAGATTCTTTATATGATAGTGAAAATAGACGGGATTTAGGGGCTATTTCAAAATTATGACCTATACAGAAGACGGTTTAGTTGAGCAGCCAGCTATTGCTTTGTTTAAAAGCTTGGGGTGGGAAGTGCAAACATGTTGGGACGAATTGTTTGGCTCTGATGCCCAAGGAGAGCTAGCCTTTGGGCGTGAAACTCGTAGTGATATTGTTCTCAAGCATCGTCTTCGCCAAGCGCTTGAAAAATTAAATACTGCAGTGCCGACTAGAATCATTCAAGAGGCTATCGATGAAATTTGTCGTGATCGTAGCTCAATGAGCGATATCGCAGCAAATGAACAAGTATATGAGCTTTTAAAAGATGGCTATATATATTGTAGTGATCTTGAAGATGAGGAAGATTATGTCGTTCGGTTTATCAATTGGGATGAGCCTACTGACAATGATTTTGTACTTTGTAGCCAAATGAGTATATCTGGTGAAATTGAAACGAGAAGACCAGATTTATTAGGTTTTATAAATGGTTTACCACTAGTATTTATTGAGCTTAAAGCCAGCCATAAAAACCTACTCAATGCCTATAAAGATAACCTGACAGATTATCGAACCACTATCCCAAGCTTATTTCATTTTAATCAGGTCATTATTCTATCGAATGGCGTTCAATCTCGTGTTGGTACGATATCGAGTCAGTGGGAACATTTTGCTGAATGGAAGAAAATTGCCAGCGAAAAAGAGGCTCGACGAGTTAGCTTAGAGGTGGTTATTCGAGGTGTGTGCGAACAAAACCGTTTACTCGATATAATCGAAAATTATACCTTATTTGTTAAGCAGAAACAGACGATTAAGATTGTTGCAAAGTATCACCAATATCTGGGCGTAAACCAAGCATTGGAAGGATTGAGTAATGTTAAAGAGCGTGCAGGACAACTCGGCGTGTTTTGGCATACCCAGGGAAGTGGCAAAAGTTTTTCCATGGTCTTCTTCTGTAAAAAAGCATTTCGTAAGTACACAGGTAATTGGACTTTTGTGCTGATAACTGACCGCACAGATTTAGATGACCAAATTTATAAGACGTTTAATTCAACTGGTATTTTGACGGAAAATTGCCAAGCAGAATCAGGCGCAGAGCTTAAAGCATATTTAGCTGCGGATCATAGATTTGTATTTTCGTTGATACAAAAGTTTAAAGGTGATGAGAAAGGAAATTACCCTCTTCTTTCTGAGCGTAACGATATCATTGTTATTACTGATGAGGCACATCCCCCCTGTGTCAGGATTGTTGTCACCCCTTAAAATCATCCAATAATTAAATAAAGGGGGCGGTCAATGAGAGCTCAATGGAACGATATTCACCTGAACGTAAAGACGCTGTCTTAAAGAAATTATTACCTCCCCACAATATGACGGTCACGGAAGTGGCTCGCAGTGAGGGGATCTCCTACCAAACCCTGTATCATTGGCGAGATAAAGCCAAAAAAGAGGGTCGCCCTGTGCCAGGTAAAACATTA
>NZ_JAKKRK010000104.1:0-3891 GCF_025654545.1 Shewanella sp. SM20
GTGTGCCACCCTGGCGTTCTAGTTTTAACTGTCTCACCCATTTATCCATAGTGGACTTACCTACGTTCATCGCCTTTGCAGCTTCGATGATGCTATGGTTTTTATCGAGGACTAATTGGGCTGCTTCAAGTTTGAATTCAGCACTAAATGTTTTTCTGGTTGTCGATCTCATGTGTTCACCTAAAGTCATCTACGAGGTAATAATATCACCTCTATTTAGGTGGCCAAAATTAGTGTGCCACTACACTTCATCTAATTAAGTTGCTCACTACGGCCTTGATAGTGATTAATTAAATTACTGGGATTGACTGGTTGCAACTTGAATGCAGGAAAGTGAGTATTGGTTGCCTGAGGAGGCAATCTTAACGGTGATTAAAAGTGTGTGTTTCTGGGACGCCTAGATGGCTAGTATTCTCTCTGATAGTGGTACTATTTGTTTTTTCCAATAAAACCAATGCTTTAGATCAATGTTAATAATTGCGGACTTTTCTTAACAAATACGTGTCAAGTAATTTCTATAATTATTTCTAACTAAGGCCTAGATGGCTAGTATTCTCTCTAATAGTGGGCTGGATAAGGGCCAATCTCTTAGCTTGAATTGTGTAACTCATTGTTTTTAATGAAAGGATGGTGGCGAAACACGCTAATTTATATCGGATTGCTTCTTAACCCGTTGAACCGTTGATACAGAACAATCTAATAACTTTGCGGTTTTCCTGATACTCATGGTCTGCAATTGGGTAATGATGGCCTCATGTAACTGAGCATCCTTATTCTGTCCACCCCAAGTCTTACCCTCTGCCTTAGCCTTTGCTATCCCTTGCGCCTGCCTAGCCCTTCTAGTCTCATAATCGTCTCTAGCCATACCAGCGGCTAGGTCTAGCATAAAAGCCGTTAGAGCGCGTTGTATGAAGCCTGAGTTACTATCAGTTGTGGTTAGGGCTGAGTGTGTCTGAGGTTGGTCAACGATAACGATGATTAGCCCCTTAGCGGCTATCTTGGCTTTAAGTGATTGCCATAACTCCCAAGGTAAACGACTCAGTCTGTCCATTTTCTCAATCAATAATATGTCGCCCTCTGAGGCTTCCTCAATGAGCCTGTTAAGCTCTGGACGGTTTGAGCTAGTACCTGATACGTTTTCTTGATAAAAGGTTGTAACGGTCATCCCATGAGCTTTGATGAATGCCATTAACTCAGGCTTAGCCCGACAGCTATCTTGCTCGCTGGTGGACGCTCTAAGATAAGCTCGAATGATAAGCTTAGGTGTATTCAGCATGTGGTATCTATCGTTATCTGATTTAGGTGTATTCATTTGGTATCGTAAACCTAGGTAATTGGGTGGGTAACGCTGTATTTATTTAAGTATACTTGATGAATACACTTGGTCAAGTAGATATTCTTATTCTGTTATGAGTTAGGGATGAGGTAACAAGTGATGCTATTCACACTTTCAATACTAAAGAGTGAGGAGCTAATAAAACTGGCAAGCCTCTAATAATTGGTTTGAATAGCCTTGAGAGGGCTGTAAGCCCCCCTATGGGGGAAACTACGTAAGTCGACTCATACACTAGTTGCCGTACATTTCTCCCTCATTTTTTGAAATTCCAATATCAACGACTTAGTAAACCGATTGCAATTACTCTAATAAACAAACTAAATCACTCGCCTTTATGTGGGTATATCTCGCTAACATACTGATATCCCTATGTCCTGAAATCGCCTGAAGTTGAAGTGTATTGAGCTTACGATTTGCATAACGTGTAATGGCCGTGTGCCTCAATGAATGAAAACACAGTGCCTTAGGTAGCTTTAAACGGTCACAAGAGCGCCTAAATGCTTGGCTAACTGTATAGGGCTTGCTTTTGAATAGATAACCATCCTGAACTAATGAAGCTGCCTGCTTGAGTACAGCTAAGGCTCGACTGTTTAAAGGAACATCCCTGTCAAAACCGTTTTTAGTATCGGTCAGTCTCAAGGTCTTTGACTGCCAGTTAATACATTCAGTGGTTATGCTAAGGCACTCGCTGCGCCTCATAGCTGTTTCATAACTTAAGACCACCAGAGGGGCAATCTTAGGCGCTATATCATTAAGTATCATCTGGTATTGAATAGGGTCGATTACGAGTTCCCTAGGCTTGCCAGCTCTAGGTAATTTGTATCCTTCAAGGATATTAGGTAGACGGTTAAATTTGAGTATACGGCTGAGTAATTGAAGCTCTAGGCGGATAGTGGAATCGCTAACTAAGGTCTGCCTTTCTTGGGTATAGGCCGCAATGTGTTTAAGCGTTATATCCTTCGCTTGGAGTGGAAGCCCCTTGATTAAGTTAGTCGCTCTGTAAGTAGTTGCCTCAGTGCCTCCTCGACCTTTTAGTGTATTTAGATATAAGTTTGAACAATGCGCTAGTGAGCCTGCGATCAAGCTATTGCCTTCTATTTGGCTTACCCAAGCCTCAGCCTCAGCTTTTGTTCTAAAGGTCTTGGTGATTGCTTTTTGACCTTTTGGGCGAATCATTGCATTGATATTTCCACTTGGTAATAGTCGATAAGTTGCCATGTACATGTCCTTAGTGTGTACACAGACTTTCCTTTTATCTTGCATATACTTAGGCCTTAGCGTGGGCTAAGTAGCTGTATTCATGGGGTGTCAGGGGTCGGAGGTTCGAATCCTCTCATACCGACCAAATTCCTCTTTTTATAAGAGTTAAAAAGCCTGCAAACTTAATCGTTTGCAGGCTTTTTTATTTTAGTGCGATTTTAAATTCATTTTAGTCATACCAAAAAACTTAGGTATATGTATGGTAAAGTGTCTCAAGTTTGAATCATGAAAAAACATAATAAATATGGGCAGGCTGCGCGTAGCTGCGACTTTATCCCAGTGTTGAATCACCCCGAGGTTTGATTGATTGGGGGGGGGTAATGGATAAGTTGTATCGTTAAATTGAATTTTGCTGAAAGCTTTGGGTAGTGCTTTGAAGATTCTGGAGTGGCATTTATTGGGAGCAAAAAAATTAGTTGGACACACTTTTTGTTCCCATCTTATGGTTGAATAAACTGCATTAAAAAACCAAAATACCATGCCAACAAAGACGCCCAAGTATAACCCCAAACTGCCATCAATAAAGCAGCGGAAGCCAGCCTTGGGTGAAAAGCACTGGCGATAACTGGTGCAGAAGCCGCACCACCAATATTACACTGACTCGCGATCGCGAAGTACATGATAGGTAATCGAAAAAATACAGTAAAAATAAATAAGATAATAATGTGTATAGAGAACCAAATAAGAGCGATACAAACGTAATAGGGCGCGGCGCTCAATGCGCTAATATCAAAGTTCAACCCCATCAACATTATCATGATATAGATAAAAAAAAGAGCTGCCTGCTGAGTTTCCTTGACTAACACATGTCTTGCATTTGTTAATGAAAATAATAATCCTAAAAAAGTTGCAATTAATACTGACCAAAAAAATTCAGAAGTAAGATTGTATTTAAATAAGTGTGGGAAACTATTAGCGATTCTTGTTGCAAGGAAGGATGATAATTTTTCACTAAAGAGAATTACAATGGAAAAAGTCAAGCTCAATATCAGAATCCAATAATAGCTTGTTTTTTTTCCTATCACTTTACGTTTGATGTCAGTGCAAAATACTGAAGGATCCCCTCATAAATCAGCCATAGCATAGCCATATTTGAGCAACTGATTGGCGAATAATACCCAGGCCGCCAGCAATTCTTTCTCCGTGATTTGATAATCAGGCCGCCTGAGTACCTCCAATCCCAAGCGAATCGTTGAGAGTACCGTTCGATGCCCAATGGTATTGGCCTGAAAATGCTTATCCCAGCCCTGTTGCTGTGCGTGTAAACCAACTAGCCACAACAGGCATTGAACCAT
>NZ_JAKKRK010000105.1:0-3613 GCF_025654545.1 Shewanella sp. SM20
CACAGTAAGCTCAATTTTGTATCACCGAGTGAGCGACATGCGATGCAAGATAAAGCGATTTTATCTAAGCGTAAGGAGGTACTAGAAGAAGCAAGATCAAGAAACCCTAAACGCTGGCCAAACGGTATAAGGAACTGTGACGTTATCGGTGAGGTAGTGTTGAACCCAGAAAAAGAGTCTGAAACTGAAACAAGAAATGCAGCTTAAAATTTAAGTAAAGAGTGCCAACTACCTTGAAAAACACCGCATGCGTACCATGTCTATAAACCTAAATCTCAAGGGCTTAAGCCACAGCTGGTGAACAAAATCATCTCAAGTTGTGAAACGATGCTAAGTCACTACAGCAAAGTGATGGTTGTCAGAATTGATCTACATCCACACCAGTTTTCTGATGATAATAATCAAATTTCTCAGTTCCTTGATCTGCAGGTCGAAAAGCTATCAAAGCAATACAAATGCAAAGTGCAATACCTTTGTGCAAGAGAGCGACATCATTCAGAAACGCAACACTATCATGTTGCACTCATGCTTAGCGGACACAAGATCCATTATCCACACAAGCTGTTAAATCAGCTTAAATCACAATGGGAGCGTGCTGGTGGAACGGCTTCATTAGTTGATAGCCCTTTCAACATTATGCGCCGAGGAAATAAGCCATCACTCAAGAATGCCATTTACCGCCTTAGTTACTTTGCGAAAGCATTTACAAAGGAGCTCAATATCAAAGCGCGCACGTTTCTCAGCAATAAGCTCCAGCCATCAGCAACATTTGATGACACCAAAGACATTCTCTTGGTTAATCCTTTGATCACCTTTGAAATGAATCAGCGAAAGAAGAAACGAGAAAACACTGATAACGCAGTAAATACTATCAATAACAGAAGGTGGACAACATTTGCTTGGTTTAACGAGCTAAGCCATGCCCAGCAACTCAAAGAATCCATTAGCTCGAGAACATCAAGTTTACATCACATAGTGGATCAGCTTTTGAGTGGATCACAGCTTCAGCACCCTATGAACCGATAAAAGTTCATGATCCATTTACGGAAGATGATCCACCAGCAGATTTGCTTAAAACAAACTAAAACGCACAAAAACCAATAGCTCACTGCTGTCAGAGGTATTTGACGATGTTATCCCAGCGCGTATTTGTTTGAAATGCAAAACAAAGCCCATGAACCGAAGCAGATCCAACAGTTGTAGATCCACTTTTGTTGATCCAAAGAGAAAAATATTAATGAGTAGATTTAATTTAGAAACGCTTCCCCGCTGCGGAGCAAAGACCCGAAGTGGCAACCCATGCCAGCGTTATGGCAACAAAACTAATGGGCGCTGCAAATTGCATGGTGGGCGCTCTACAGGTGCAAAAACTAAGGAAGGAAAGTTGGCGGTACGAGTTAACGCATTACTTAATCCCTTCATGTGGCATTTTAATAAACGGTTCAATCTTGAAATAAAACAGGCATATATAGCAAACGCCTTAAGTGCTTACCTACGTTTAATTGAGCTAACTAAACTCCAGGCTCGTGGACTAGATGAGATCACAGAGATAGTCAGTCAATACAGATTTGAATTAGAAACCACAAAATATTACATTGCTGAATTTGATGGTTCTGAGGCGCTGCTCATTATCCAGTCCGCACTGGATCATTACTATAAAGACACCGCTGCTGAACACCTCAAATTCCATATCTACTCGGCAGTCTTCCCAACCCCTTATTTCAATAGATTAAGCGGCTCTCATGCAGAATTAGCACATGAAATGAGGGTGTTTTCTAAAACTGAACGGAAAAAGGGTTTTGGTTACGTTGGCCGTATAACTATTGACCCTATACACAAAGCACTAAAAAGGCAGCTAAAGAAATCCAAAGCTTCCAGCTAGGTATAATCTAGTCGCTCTATCTAAGAGAAGTTGGCACCCACTTTTATGGTGCCAATGTCCGACTTGATTTAAACCAACAGCTTTATTCAAATTTTATTTTTAAATAATGGCGGTAACGTTCCGTTGAGGAAATTCGTGTGAGCGACTGGCACAGATCGTTCAACTTACTCGCGTAAACCGATCGGCTATAGCACCTTATATCTACTCAAGCCTTATATAAGGCATAGTAACCTTCCTGACCCTATTGAGCGTTTTCTGTAAGGAGCTAGGATCATTGTTCTCAATTTCTTGTATGTAATGATATTGAATGACGTTATCTCTGCTAGAGCTAGTATCATTTAAATGTTTAAAAAAATTAGGTATATCAAAAGCATGCAATGGTATGTCTGTAGTGTAAAATTCATTTAAGAACAGGAAGAACATATGCTCTTTTAGCTTTTCATTGTCATCTATCAACTCTGGAAAAAGGCCTTTTAATAGCGTTACTGAATTATGCAGTCTAATCAAAGTTCTAGGGGTTCCAACATTGAAAATTCCAGTGAGAAGAGTAAAGTATTCAACTTCAGCTAAGGTGCTTTTCAGATAGGTATTTGAAACCTCACTTACCTGTTCCTCTTCAGTTTCAGCTTCATCCCAATCGACTTTAAATTCATTGAAAGATTGCGCTTTAGCCTGTTTTTTTAGATGCTCGCTACGCTTGAATGAATCTACTACTTCCTCACCAACGTCAATCGAGTCGTAAAGTCGTTTTTGAATAAACTGAGATAACTTAGAAGGTGTTGGCTCATCTAACTCAATAACTAACTGAAATAACTTACCTAAAAAATCACGGGCTATCTGCTGAGACTGCTTCTGGTCTACAAAGCTGTTCAAGCTCTTTAGAGCAACGGCATTCAATAATTGTTCACCATCAACTGCAAATACCACAATGACATTATCTAGGTTTGCCAGGAGCCTTATCGCCTCTAAAGTATTAACAATGCGCTCAGGAGAGCAACGATCTAAATCCTCGATTACGAGTATGATTTTCCTTCCAATATTCTTCGTATTGTCAGGAGTCTCATTTTTTTTCGAGGCAAATAAAGAGTTAAACTTTGTTTCAAAGTAGCGTTGAGCTGAAAAGCAGTACGAATCGATTAAAGCCCGTATATCGTCTTTAAGATACTGAGCAACACCTAAGTGCTTAGAATAGTCAGGGGAGTTACTTATAGAGTTTATTTTTTTCAAAAAAGGGCTTGCCCAGAGATTTTTAGCTATCCCAATGATGGTTAGAGCGAAACCTGATACTACTCCAGAAACAATGATTGGTGATTTATCACTTTCGGCCAAAAAGCTGTCGATTAGGCCTGTACTGATTATCCCAAGGGCAGCAATTCCAATGAGCACCCACCAAATTAAGGCATTTCTTAGAGTGTCCTTCTGCAAGAAAACCCTATATTTACCAAGCATGTAAATTCGTTTTAAAAGGCTTTTTTGGGAGTAACGGTGTTTTTCAAGGTAGTTGGCACTCTTTACTTAAATTTTAAGCTGCATTTCTTGTTTCAGTTTCAGACTCTTTTTCTGGGTTCAACACTACCTCACCGATAACGTCACAGTTCCTTATACCGTTTGGCCAGCGTTTAGGGTTTCTTGATCTTGCTTCTTCTAGTACCTCCTTACGCTTAGATAAAATCGCTTTATCTTGCATCGCATGTCGCTCACTCGGTGATACAAAATTGAGCTTACTGTGCT
>NZ_JAKKRK010000106.1:0-3505 GCF_025654545.1 Shewanella sp. SM20
TCACATTGTGCGCAGCTTTGTATGGAAGGAATTAGATGTGCCGATAAGTGTCGTTATCGGCATTAGCGCGTCATTTCTCCTCGGCTCAGGCTTCGCTCGTCGGCATTCCTTGCTATGCCTTAGCGATGTCTAAATGGTTCTTCTGGCGTGACTCTACGCAGTTCGCCTTGGCAATGTGGGCACTGGATAAATATCGAGTCAAAATCATCATACCACCAAGGCTTATTACAGTTGTTACATTGCAGCTCGGGCTTGTCTTGACGTTCAACCATGCTATAGCCGCCGTCATAAGGGATTATTTGCATGATGCTGTGTCCCTAAGTTGTTCTAGTGTGTCGTCCAGTTCGCCCAGTAACACGCAAGATTTAGCGATTAATTGCAGTTGAGCATCTTCAGGCGCTAAGCCTTTCAGTAAAAAATCGTTGATAGCCTGTATGTCGTTACGTAGCTGGATTGCGCTATTGATTAGTGATTCGTCCATGCTCAAGCATCCTTATTGTGTGGATTGGCCATCGTTCTTGGTGCCGATGCGATTAACGACGTTATTGGCGTGATTGTTAAGCCAAAGCGTTTTAGTTCAAGGCCGCCAAAGTTGTTCACGACAAAGCTTGAGCTATCAACTTGATATTCTCCGGCTTGATACGTCTTAGTTGGATCTTCGACTTGTAATTTCATTTGGACAGGAAATTTTCCGCCTAAATATGCGTAAGCTCTTTGCTCGTAAATGGTTCGCCCAGGCTTACCGTCTTTCGGTGGCATGTTTCGGGCGGTTACGGTTACATCCTCTTGAAATAATTCGATTTTTAACATGGTCATAGCTCCTATGCGTAGGCTTTAAATGGTAAAACATTGGATTGTGCAACTATCGGTAATTGATACCAGTGCGGGACGATTAATGGTTTAACTTCAATAACTTCTGAGCGTCTTAGTGTTGGGCACATACGACTCACATCGAATTGCTGGCCAATATCGATGCCGATGACTTTTAAACGGGCTTTATGTTCGTAGAACTGACGTTCAGATAGGACGTTGGGGTTCCGTAAATCAGTCCCGTGCTGCCATAAAATGGCGTAGCTCTGGGTTGCATTAGCCGCTTGACGGCTCTTTACCACGCCTTGACTGATAAGTTGGTCTGCAATGCTTTGATGCTCATCATGCGATATATGGATGGTTTTCATGGCGGTCTCGATCTCTTTTAGGTGTGGGTAAAAGTCTTGTTCAGTGACTCGGCCATAAAATTGCAATGTATGACGTTTAAGTAAGGCCTGTCTTAAGCTGTGTTCTTCGCGTACAACACCTGTGCTTTCACAGTATTTAATGAGGTTTTCTAGGTAGTTAAGTCTATCGATAGGAACACCGGCTTTTTTACGGAGCTCTTTATTAAGATGTCTTTGTAATTCAATAGCTTTGTTATAAAGCTTGGTCATTATCCATGTAGAACCTTCGCCCCAGTTACAAGTGTGGCCGTCTGGATAAAGCTTGGGTTTTCGACCTCGACCGATTTGCATTGACGACATACCACGGATAAATGAGGCCTCTTTGCCCTTGCCTACTTGATGGTTAACAGTCCAGTCGATAGCGGTAATCTCGGCACCATTACCAACTAATTGTGTGGTTTTGCCGTCTGGAGTTTGGCGGTATGAAATCTGGGTATTTTTAGTGAACGGAGGTAAACCGTATTGCGCTAAAACGTGATTAAAGATCGCCACGCATTCATCAAGCGTTTGCAAGCCAAAAAGGTTATCCATGCGTTGCCAGCGAGACGGATTACCTTCCACCCTCACCCGTTGCCCATCACACCGGATGTTCAATTTGGTGCTGTAAGACCCTTCTAGAATTTTCTGGTTTACCGAAGGCGGTAAATATTCACCCGTTTCTAGTTCGACGCGTTCAATGCGGTGACGTCCAACAAATGGCACACTGCCTGCTGGATGGTCTTGTTGCATGAATAAGCGGTCGATGAAAAACAATTAGATAAAAAACCTGTCAAGTATCTTTTTTCATACTTTACAGCAATGATAAAGGAAATGTAAAGTCAACCTATCAAAAAGGAGGGTTATACTAATGAAAAATCACACCTACGAGATTAACGAGATGCTAAAAGATGTACTTAGAGAAGCTAGAGAGGCTAGAAAGTTAAAGCAAACAGAAGTGGCTGAGTATGTCGGTGTTACCCCGCAGACCTATATGAAATGGGAAAACGGTAAAAATGAACCTAAAGCTAGCAATATCAAATTATTAGCTGAAATTCTGAAAGTTTCAGAAAGCGAAATATGCAGAGGGGAAGTGAAACATTTCAAAATGGAGCCGTTAGAATTTGTAAGGCGTGTAGGAATCCTTATGAATGAAGTCCCGCAGACAGAAATGTTAATAGGTATGCATGAGTATATTAACGATACAGAAGGCTTCATTAAGATGCTT
Source organism: Shewanella sp. SM20 (assembly GCF_025654545.1). Taxonomy (NCBI): domain Bacteria; kingdom Pseudomonadati; phylum Pseudomonadota; class Gammaproteobacteria; order Alteromonadales; family Shewanellaceae; genus Shewanella; species Shewanella sp. SM20. The sequence continues at coordinate 2,422 of NZ_JAKKRK010000106.1, forward strand.
TCTAAAGTATCTGATTATCCTTACGAAATGTTCGATATTGAAGAACGTGCAAATGACGAGTTTCAAGCTAGATTAACCCTGAAAGTAATTGAGTCAAATAGCCTTGATGCTAGCCCAGAAGAAATAGAACGAGCAAAGAAGCACGCAATGAAAGTGTTGGGTATGACTGAAGATGTCCGCAGTTAGTTTGGGTGTAACAGGAACCCAAACCTAAAAAGTCTGTTTCGGTCGGGGGCGCTTCGCTTGCCTCCCCCTTCCTCCACGCTGCAACAAGGACGAGTTGCAAGGCGTCAGAAACTCCGAAATCCGGAGTAGAGTCCACTGTTAAAGTATGTGGACTCAGGGGCTCTCGCTGTCACTTGGGGCCTTTCCCGCTATGGCGGGCCCCTTTCCAAGTTCTCGCTTAATCCCCTTCGAAAAAGTACCACCAATGGTACAAAAGTGCAGTATTACAGTACTGCACTTTTGAATGCTGTGAGTTGGTTTTGTCTTCGACCGTTTAGCTGTAAACACGCTGCAAGTCAGCAGCTAAAGAAAAGAGTCTGGCGGGGGAAATAAACGGGCTTAAAAGCGCCCTATTAAGAGCGCTTGGCATCAAGGGACAAGTCCCTTAATAATCCCATCAGCTTTCTGTGTTGAGAACATCTAATATTTGTGCGACATGCTCAGAAAATTCTGAAAGGTTATTATGGAAAGAGTTCATACCTGCACCGCCTAGAGCTTCTGCTTTATAAATCTCGAGGACAGCAGCCACAACAACATGACGTTTAGAACTCTCATCTAAATCTGAAAACTCAGTTCTGATGGATGAAAGTGAATGATTAACCGTGCATTTTAGAATTTCAGCGATTGATTGGCTCATTAAAATATCTCTCTATTTTGATAATGTGTTTATAAATCATACCACCACATATAACCTATTGATAGATATTGCATTGTTGATGCATCAGTATAGTGTTTGGAGCAGAATAGTACTTCGCACAATCCAAGTTATGCAAAACTCAGCCCTTTCAGGGCTGTTTTTTTATGTCCGGATGCTACAAAAAAAAGCAGTTTTACATAACGTGAGATCACATTGTGCGCA
>NZ_JAKKRK010000107.1:0-4812 GCF_025654545.1 Shewanella sp. SM20
CTATCGCCGTGTCACTGTATTGAAATCCCCGACCTCGACCACCATGGTGTTCAGTGTGACACCAGAGGTTGAGCGCCTGCTCGTCTATCCAAAAAGTCAGTGAGCCTCGGTTGGTCAACGCCTTGTTATATTCCGGCCAATTGGTAATGCGAGATTTAGATTTGCCCATCTGATAGCGGTTCCTGCGTGGTATTCACAGGATCTGATCGCATCTGAGACGGAAGGTTCATTCATTTAGGCAACAACGCCGACCAACATTGAGGCTGTGCTCATCTAATTCGTTAACATTTTTCATATACCCTCTCTATTTCAAGTATTCAATACAACACGACGAGTCCCCCATCAAGTCCCTTGGAGCCGAAACCAGCATAAACACCTGAATTACTAGCTAATTTTTCTGATTAGCCCCTTCACATAACAATGAGTGTGGCACTAACTCTCTGAATTTGAGCCCTACTTTATCCATTAAGTTAAATGCATTTAGCGAACATCACTAAGCAAAATACACCGCTCTGCTTTAGACGGTGTATTTTGCTTAGTGAAGTTATAACACCATAGCATTTGGGATCAATCCAATAGAACCCCTTTCGCAGTAAGGTGCTTCCTCAGTTGAATCTCCCACCAATCGATATCAACCGTTTGATGCTTAATATAGTTTTTCCCTATCCAGTCAGCTATTGCATCAATGTTTTGTTGTCCAGTTCCGTTCCCAACCAAAAAATTGAGTTCACGACCAGTAGGTAAACAATACAAACGTTGGCATAAATAGTAAGCTAAGTTCTTAACGATATTTGATTTCACTTGGTTATCCTCTTAGTTTTTGGTTCAAAAATGCTTCAAAGGCACTGCCATCTTTACGTGTTAAATTAGGCACATACCGAGAGTAGACAGTAAACAACATATTGGTATTGGCATGCCCCATTTGTTTCGCTATCCACTCGGGAGACTCCCCTGATGCCAACCAGAGCGTTGCCGCCGTATGCCTGGTTTGATAAGGATTTCTTCTTGAAATTCTTAAAATGTCGAGTGTCGGATACCAAACCCGATAAGACATATTCTTATTGTTCATAGGTTTTCCGCAAGAAGTCTGGAACACAAAGCCACTACGATCTGATAATTTAGAGTGCTTAAATAAAGCGTCATAAACCAAGTCATTCATATCAATTTCGCGTAATGACGTTTTGGTTTTCACTGGCCCCAACTTATTGCGAACCCAAGACTGACGCACTAAAATTTGACGACGTTCAAAATCGACGTTTTCCCACTGTAATCCATCAATCTCTCCAGTCCGTAAACCCGTAAAAAAGCGCACCAAGAAATAGCAACGAAAGTCTGGTCTGACAAAGTCGATAAACTTAAGCACCTCATCTAATGTGAAGGGATGCACAGGCTTACGATTGACTGGTAGAGGCTTTATTGACTTCCAGGGATTAACAAATTCATATCGCTCCGCAGCATCATTAAGAATTACCCTAAGCGGTGACAAAATTTGATTTATCCGTGACGCAGAAAGCTCCTTTGCAAAAGCTTGTCCATCGACCAAATCCGCTCGAAAAGAAAGAATGTCAGTCTTAGTGATCGAATTGATTTCCCGCTCACCAAAGCGAGGTAAGACGTATAACGTTAAGATATCCTCGATAGTTCTTAGCTGCGATGGACGCCACTCCACCTTCTTTTCAAGCAACCACTGCTCTACAAAAATTGAGACTTGCACAGTACGAGAAGCATCTCTTAAAGCAGTCATTCGGTCGTAAGCTTCAAACTTCTCAACTTGCTTGCTGTTAGGGAAATGACGAGCATATTCAAATTGATTCAGCTGAATTTCCGCTTCAATTCGAGTAAGTACTGCCCTTGCTCTTTTTCGATTAGCTGTTGTATCTTCAAGCATGGTCATTTCTCTACAACGTATCCCCTTGAATCTAAAGTCGAGATACAGCTTATTATTTCGAGAGTTAATACTACCCATACAGCCTCCTACTTAGTTGGTAGAACATCTGAGTAGCCAAACAGCATCAATTGCTCGACGCTTTCCCAAATAAACAGAATTTTCCGGCCCCCAAATGGCCGAATGTAATGCACTCCCTCAAGTAGAATCGCATCCTTTAACTGATCTCGAATCGTTCTTGCATCATATTTAATGCGCAGAGACAGCTCTTCAGCTGTTAAATAGGTGTTAGACATAATATACTCTCCGATAGGTCATTTGATTTCACAGAAAGCCTTCTCGCTCTCCTGTAGAACGAATTTATGCTCATTTATTATCTTTTGCAAGCCTTTTTTATCTGCAGGAGAACATTTTTTATTATTGGAGATCATTTTGAAGTGTAATCTTTCCAGAATACTCGGTGAAAAGAGGCTTAAGGTTGCTGATGTAGCAAGGGATACCGGTATAAATAGGGGCACGATCACTCGCCTTTATAATGAGACGGCAACAAGAGTTGAGTTGGATGTAATTGAAACACTGTGCAAATATTTAGATGTGGAGATTAGTGAGTTGCTGGAAATAGAGTAAAAATAACTGATTCAGAAAGCTATTGGCTATAAAATAGTTAAAAATATATTGGCTCATTGAATAAATTGGCTTAGCAGATTAATTGGCTGCTAAGCCATTAGATTTATTAATGACTAGTTTATTTTAAAGGTTCCCAGCCCCCTGAAACGAGTCCTGTTTTAATACCTTTTAGCATGCTCTCAACCTCAGACCTTTCAATGCGCTGACGGCTATTCGCGCTGTATCGATCTTGAAAATAATCAATACCTATTGGAGTCAACTGATAGCCTTTTTCAACACGCAAAATTCTGCCGTTATCAAGGTGTGTCTTGAAATTCCCAAGGAACTTTTTCAGAGGATAGACCTTTCCTTTATCCATACCTGTTGCTTCAAGAACCGCTGCCATGTATGTCCAAAGCTCTTGTCCACTAGGTGTCTTGGTGAGCTTATAAAATTGTAATTCTGCCATAATAAATTCCTTTTATTGAACTAGCTTCGTAAGCGTCCGCCGAAGCACACCTTCATCACTTGGCCGTGAGCTGGCATCATTGTTTATCTAACTTGATTGGAGAACAATATGTTTGGCAACAGCACCCGGCTCGATGTCACGTTGATCTGCGGCACCACCGATATGCGTAAATCTATCGATGGCTTGAGTAACATTGTTGCTTACAGCCTGCACCAAGAGCCTTGCAATGAGCACCTGTTTGTCTTCTGTAACCGCCAACGTAATAAGTTGAAGATCACCAATTAATCTAAATAAACACAAGCGGTTAGTGATGAATTGTCCGATAATAACCGCATGAAATTCGACCTTAAAAATCTCCCGGATGATCCGGCGTTACTGAAGAAAATTATTCTGCAACAGCAGAGTAAACTGCTGCATCTCGAAGAACTATTTCGGCTTGCCCAGCAAAAGCAGTTCGGCAAAAGTGCCGAGGGGTATCCTAGCCAAGCCGAACTGTTTAATGAGGCTGAAGTCGAAGTTGAAACACTTGAAGCTGAAGACGTAGCAAAGGTCAGCAAACCTCGTCGTAAAAAGCCGGTGCGCAAACCGCTCCCTGCCGAGTTACCCCGTGAAGTAGTTATCCATGATATTAGCGCAGCAGACAAAGTCTGCGACTGCTGTGGCAATGATTTGCATCAAATGGGAGAAGAAAAAAGCGAGAAACTCGAGTTTGTTCCTGCCCAAGTGAAAGTCATCGAACACGTTCGGCTTAAATACAGTTGTCGCGTTTGTGACAAACACAGTACAGAGGTGAAAATCAAAATCGCGCCGGTGCCAGCCAGTCCTATTCCCAAGGGTATTGCTACTGCGTCACTGCTGAGCCAAATCATCACCAGTAAGTACCAATATGGCTTGCCGCTATATCGCCAAGAGAGCCTGTTTCAGCAATATGGTATCGAGTTGAGTCGCAAAACCATGGCCGACTGGATTTTGAAATGCGGTGAACTGTTGCTCCCGCTTTACGATAAATTGTGTGAAATTTTGCTGCAACAAGCGGTTATCCAAGCGGATGAAACCACGGTCAATGTGCTCAAAGAAGACAAAGCGACCTGCTATATGTGGCTGTATGTCACTGGTACCGACACACCGAATAATCAAGGCATCCCCAATATCGTGTTATACGATTACCAGCCTAGTCGTGCCGGCCAATGTGCGGTTGATTTTCTTGACGGATTTAGTGGTTACCTGCAAGTCGATGGTTACGCCGGTTATGCTAAAACCGATGCCGAACTCGTGGGCTGCTGGGCCCATGCTCGTCGTAAGTTCACAGAGGCTGAAATCGCTCAGCCTAAAGGCAAAACGGGCAAGGCAAACTGGGCTCTGAACCATATCCAGAAAATCTACCGAATCGAAACCTTGAATAAAGACTCAAGCCCCGAGGTACGGCGCCAACAAAGGCAGCTGCACAGCCAACCCTTACTGGATGAGTTGCATCGTTGGCTGGAGAAATCACAACACCATGTGCCACCTAAAAGCAGCTTAGGGAAGGCAATAACCTACTGCCTAAATCAATGGCCCAATCTGAACCGCTATCTTGAGGATGGGCGACTGAATATCGACAATAATCGCGCAGAGCGAGCCATAAAGCCGTTCGTCATTGGCCGTAAAAATTGGCTATTTGCCAACACGGCCAATGGAGCAAAAGCCAGTGCCATACTGTACAGCATGATAGAAACTGCCAAGGCTAATGGGCTGATGCCTTTTGACTATCTCATGTACTGCCTAGAGCAGCTGTCACTCAAGCCAGAAAGCCTGGATCATTTGTTACCTTGGAATGCAAAACTAGGCTAGGTGCAGATCACCGGACGGATAC
>NZ_JAKKRK010000108.1:0-3198 GCF_025654545.1 Shewanella sp. SM20
ACAATGGAAACAAGAGAATGACTATCACCAACGCTCCCTGTCAGAAACAGCTATGTATCGTTACAAGCAACTGATTAGCCCGAAATTGAGCCTGCGGGACTACAACGGCCAAGTCGGCGAGGCACTGGCTGGTGTGAAAGTGATGAACAAAGTCATAGGACTGGGTATGCCTATTCGCCAGAGGGTCAATTAATACCAGGAACCCTTTTAGGAAAAGGCATACCTAAGATTGATTTAGGCAACAACGCCTCCATCATGACGTATTGTTTCCGCTGAAGTCAGAAATGATCGATTTTAATCGAAGTGATAGAGCTATTACTGCACGTTTTTGGTTCATATAAGAGTAATCTGAGAATATCCAATTATAGTACTCAATGCACTTTTGCCACAAATCGTGTTTCATACGTCGTTCTTACCAGAAGCAATCTTACGAAAACCTATTAACTATATAATTTAATAGATTCATTATGTTAGATCTATTTTGGCGAAAATTTCCAGAATCCCGGCGCACCCTCTCATAGCGGATTAAGATCTGGCGACGGGGTTCTGAACTTTTTACACAAACAGTAAAATCAGCTGCTGACTTATATGTATAAACCATCACCGCGAACTTAGTCGCGGGTGTTGTAACCTCAACGAACGGCATGTAAATATGGGCTGAGCGAGGCGGCAATGTACCATGTTTCATTCCGTACCGACACATGCGGCTGTTTGGCGTTAACAAGGAATAACTCTGGATGATTAAGAGCGTGATATTTAACTGTAGGCAGCGAGTGATTAGATGCCCACACAATATTAACCCCTGCTTGTTTAGCCCCTGCACCCGCAAATAAATCAATCCCTTTTAGCATAAAATGTTTCCTAGCACTCAGAAATAAAACCCCAAAACAATTACGAGCGAATACCGCTCAATTGAAAAGCGCTTTGAGTGAATGCCGCACATTTATCTAAATTGTTTTGCTCATTTTTTAATGCTCGGCTTCTTTCAACATCGCTTTAGCATGGGCTAGTGTCATCATAAGTTTCAAATAATTATCAGGAAAAGATACAAAACCAAACTCACTATAAAAACGTCTAGCATCTTCGTTCTTTGCTTGTACAATAATCATAGGGATAGGAATTGCACTGGAAGCGTGGATAATTCGTTTGATTGCATCTATAAGCAATATTGAACCAAGCCCTTGTCTTTGACAGGTATGGTTAACAGCCATTCGACCTATCAAGCTGCACGTTATTTCAGATGGATATTTTTTAGCTATTTCGGTTGGTAACTCGCTAAGAGATACCTGAGCTACAGCAATAGAGTAATAACCTTTTATATGTGAAGGATTTAACTCAGAAGTAAGAACATATGTCCTTGAAATATCTTTCTTTTCATGCTGACCTGAAATACATTTCAGGTAGTTGTTTAGCTCTGTATTCCCACAATCAAAACCCTTACGGTCATGCTTATTTTTATCAAATGGGGTAACTTTCATTGTTTACCGTTTCCTTATGCTTGCGCGCGGCATTAAGAAACCGACTGTTACTTTTAACGGGTGCATCTAAAGCGTTCACAAAAGCTAAAGCATCATTTTTTGATAACACCAGAAAATGCTCTTGTGTGATCAATCTTTTCGCTTCTGAAATCATTGTATTCGCAATAAAGCTGTTAATACTGGCATAACCAGCAAGCGCAGCCGCTTTCTCTAACAGCTCTTTTGACTCAATGCTTACACGAGTGGTAATGCGTTCATTTGTCATACTTTTCATCTGCCTATTTCCTAATTTAGCATCAACGGATGCGTTCACTTTTAATAGCCACTATTCTGGCACTCTGTGCTGAACTAGCGGAACATATTGCGGTGAAATATGAGGCATAACCTCATTTACCATACTACCATTATCATTAACAAATATCAATAAAGTTGACAAAATGGCACCTTAATTCAGGTTGTTCCAAAAAGCGCCTACCAAAAGGCTAAAATATTGCTATGGTGTTACCGCCCAACCATCGGATGTTCTGCTTTTTTGATTTTGTTAGCTTTTGAAATGCACCCTCGGCAGAGATAGTTCTTATGCTCGGACTCTGCAAAGAGTTTGATATTTTTAGAATACGGGGATTACTACATGCTTCGTACAACTTCTTGCCCTCTCTACCTTTGGCGATTCGAAACAATTTACCATCTGCATTTATGGGTGGATTTTCTAAAAGAAAATCTACAGCACTTCTTTCGTCTGGTACGATAGTGCAATGGGATCGACTTCTGCCAGCGTAACCAAGTTCCTTTAATCCACCTTCGGTCATTACTGCAACCTGCCTGAAAAACATTATAAATCTAACATTGGAGATAGGTTTATTGTCTTTCCGATGAGCGTGTGAAGTGTAAATAATCCTCGCTGGGTATAGGATGCTATCGTGGTGTTTCTGACACACATGAGTTGGGTAAAATGTTGATTTTTGACTAACAGCAAAAGTGCCAATTTCCTCACAATAGAAACATTTAGTTCTTTGTTTTGCAGGACGAATAATCATAAACCCCCTTCCTTAATGACTCTATTTTACTTTCTTTTCAATAAGTTAATTAAAATCATTTCACAAGATATGGTTTATTTATCAAAACCGCCATATCCTGACCACGATAATAAGGCGCAATTCTGATTCGCTTTCTTAAACTCATTTTTTCGCCGTAGGCTTGCAACTTCCAGTGACCTCTGACAATAAATCTACGGTGCATTTTTCTATGACTTTTTTGCTCAGTTAAGCTCTCAACTGAGGACTTACTTTTATCTATTGTGATAGGCGATACAGTGCGCCCAACATCAAGAAAATCTAGATACGATATACTCGAAACATCATTTAGTTTTTTTCATAAGTTTATCCATACATCCTCGATAGCGACATTAAAACTGAAGATTATTCTGAGTTACTCTGTAAGCGTAACGCCAACCACACCTTGCGGTGTGGCGGGTGATCAGTAAGGCAGGAGTTGCTGTAGTTTCTCTTGGGTGTTGGCTTTGGGTAGCTCGGTTAATAAGCGGCATAGGTAATCATACGGCTCCAGTCCGTTGATTTTTGAGGTCTCGACCAGGCTGTACAGTGCCGCACTGGCTTGTGCTCCCGTCTTGGTATTGGCGAACAACCACGCCTTGCGACCAATCACGAACGGTTTGATGGCGCGCTCCGCACGATTGTTGTCGATATTCAGACAGCCATCA
>NZ_JAKKRK010000109.1:0-2997 GCF_025654545.1 Shewanella sp. SM20
CTGAGCAAGCGAAGCGCGGCGACAAGGCCAGCCAAGTTACTAATTTTTTGCGATCGATGGATTACGCCGTATGTATTGCCGTTATTGTTCTTGGTTCTGTCGTTTTGCGCTGGAATGATTTACGCGGACATTTCTTGGATCGATATACTTAACAACGCTGATTTAGAAACTCTTTGCCGTTTTAACTAATGCCGATAACGACACTTATCGGCACATCTAATCCCTTCCATACAAAACTGCGCACAATGTATATTATGTTAAATATTCTCTATGCGGTTCCCATTGCAGCTCTTTTTTGTGGCTTGTCATTCCAAATGAGTTTTGTGTCATTTCGTGAGTCTGAATTTTGTTATTATATATCAAGGCTATAATTCACTCCGCCAACAGCTTTGCTCTATTATGGTGCAAAGCTGTTCATCCAGAGCGCATTAAATTTTGTGTTTGCTGCTTTTTGACAAAGTGCACCTCACACGCAGCTATGCGAACTCTTTTGAAGTATAGATGACGTGTTAGAAATGAATTTTATGAAACAATGTCCCAATCAAATCATGTCGCTCCATTAGAATTATTACTTACAATAATTCATAGGTTTACCAAGCTTAATTGAAATTGGTTCGTAGCTATATTTCCACGGCTTAATCTTACCGGTTAATTTGTTGTAATGTTGATGACGTGATTTATCAACATCGGAGTCGCTCGAACACATCACCAATTTCACCTGACTGTATCTTAAACAATTTAATCGTCGCTACGTGAATGCTTTGGTATATTGGACTCGCAAACTAGCAACGCGCTTATACTTGTCCAAAAGTCACAATAAAATACTAACATGTTGCCGATTTTGAGCCGCCATGGACATAAATATGGCATTTTCAGGAGTTTTTATAGATATCGAGTGAAGCGCCCTAACCTTCTTTTGGACAAAAATCATTATGTGTACTACCTCATATATGAACTGACAGCGTTGATTAAATAGCTAGACTTAATCGGACAATCTCAACTCGACCCCACCCAGCTTATTTCTGGACATTTTCAAGTTAGACTTTTAGCTCGAATTAGTGAATTTAGAATTAAAATTTCTATGGATAACGCCTGCTTAAGCGGCTTAACCTTCATAACTTCTGAGTAGCTTAATGTTGAACAGTTACGGTTAGTTATTAATACGAATGACTTTTAAATGGGATTGATATCCATAACACTGCCCCTGATAGCGTGTTCTGGTCTAATCCCATCGGACACTTAACTTTGAGACAGTATGGTCAATAAATTAAGAGGTCCATATGAGTCAGAACAAATCACATAAGAGTTATCCGCAGGCATTTAAGGATGAAACCGTCTTGATGGTGCTGGAGCAAGGTTATAGTGTTGCCGATGCGACAAAGCCTCTTGGAGTTAGCACTAGTCTGCTTTACAACTGGAAGGAAAAACACGAAGCCTTGCAGCAAGGCCTTACCTTAGAATAGTCTGAACGTAATGAGTTGAAGTAATTTCGTAGATAAAACAAATTATTACGCATGGATAAAGAAATTATAAAAATACCCAAGGGGCACACCGAGGCCAGCGCCTTCTTTGCGAGAGAAATGAAGTAAAATTTAGTTTCATCAAACAGCAATCTAACCTGCTTCCCATAACACTGATATCCATCGATTCACACTGATTCTACTGACCAGCATACTTGCGAGAGCGGTACGAGAATGACCTTCGCTGAAATGGAGTAAGCACTAAATAGTGCCTACGTTTGCGTGCACTTTTCTCCGATTTACTAAGGCTGCGATGTTCGGATTATTCATATTTTTATGATTAAAAAGCGAATATCAATTAGGCCACATAATTAATGCAAATTATATTGCTGGCGGTGGCTTTATACCTGGGCTGAAAAACAAAAAATGAGTATCGTGCTTAGCGTAATTTTATTGAACATTCATCATATAGGTCATCCTCTGGAGCTGATTTTGATTAGTATTGGTTCTTGTACAGAACTTGATGATTGTGCTTTTTGGGCTTCTTCGATGCGTAAGTCAATAGTGGCAACTAACTTGGAAAACGCCGCCATCGAAGAAGCTCACGAGTTAGTCACCGTGGCGGACGATGGCGTGACGAGGCGGGTGTGTCACTCCCAAATCGAGGTGTTCTATGTGGAACTTGCGAACGTTCTTTCGCGGCGGTTGGCTCAGCCAAATCCGCAAGGATCGGGCAATCCGGGCGGCCATCGCCATGGCAATTTTCGGCTAGCTGCTCGAGCGTTTGCACCATAGCTTGTAGTTCAACGATCTTCGCCTTCAGTCCGTCGGCATGGGAGAGCGCCAACGCCTTAACGTCGGCGCTCGCGCGATCTCGATTGCACCACAAGAGCAGGAGCTCCGAGATTTGTTCGACAGAAAAGCCAAGGTCGCGTGCGCGACGGATGAAGCGAAAGCTTTGCGCGTCTGCCGAGCTGTAATTTCGGTAGCCAGCATCAGAACGATTCGCTTTGGGTATCAAGCCAATCTGTTCGTAGTAGCGAATCATCTTCGCCGAGATGCCGGACAACTTGGCTGCTTGACCAATATTCATCATTCTCTCCTTCTAGTAAATTAATCAAATACGCTCAAAAACTGAGGTTTACCTACGCACAGATATTTCTCTGGGCGTAAAGAACACGTCGGCATACAGGTATTCAGATCGCATTCATGTTGTCTATATTCCATCTGAAGATTGCTCAGAGCTAATGTGGTGATCAAATGCATATAGTCCCGCCACACCTCAGGTGTGTAGTGGTCAAGTAAAATTGGCCACGGTTTTAGAGTCATTCCAATATAAACGTTCTGACCTATTTGGCGTTAACCCACCATTATATTGATGGGGTCTAGTCTCGCTGTAATATCCAGTGATGTAATTTGTGATCTCTTTATCTGCTTCTGTGAAATTCCCATAACCACTTGCGGGTATCCATTCAGATTTCAAACTTCTAAAGAAACGATCCATCGGTGCGTTATCCCAACAATTCCCGCGACGTCT
>NZ_JAKKRK010000110.1:0-2741 GCF_025654545.1 Shewanella sp. SM20
GTAAGCGTCCATTTTAGGACGTCCTATTCCCACTTAAGATCGCGCGATAAGCTGTGCACTCATCATAACAGGAGAGTGATATGGCAAAGCGAGCTTACCGCAATGCTGCACAGTGGCAGCAATTAATCGACTTATGGCACACATCAGAGCTGAGCATCACTGAATTTTGTCAAACCCATCAACTCAGTACCATGTCATTTTATAAATGGCGGCAACGCTTGGCTGAGCAAACTGAACAAGCGCCTGTGCACCAGGATACACCGTTTATCGATTTATCCGCGCTTGCACATCACGGTAACACCCGCTGGCATATCGTCTTGTCACTGGGCAATGGCGTTGAACTTACCCTTAGCCAGCAATAATGTTTATCCCTGCTGCCAACCAAAAAATCTGGCTGTGCACCACACCCGTGGATATGCGTAAATCCTTTAACGGTTTAAGTGCCCTGGTGCGCAATAAACTTTGCCATAATCCACAAAGCGGCCAGTACTTTGTGTTTATCAATGCCCGCAAAACCCAGATGAAGGTGTTGTACTTCGAAAGCTCAGGCTATTGTGTCTGGGCTAAGCGCCTCGAGCAAGGCCAGTTTCCGGTGAAACCGCATCCGAGTGGGATCCAATCACTCACCGGTTGCACCCTGCAAATGATCGTTGACGGAATTACCGTACTTCGCCAGAAACAAGCGAAGCGCTATGGGCAGTCAAGCGCTTGATAAGTCTGTATAATTGACGCTATGAAAATCAAACCTTCATCCTCATCCAACGTGGCAACGGACGCCGAGACACTGGTTAATTTGACCAGTGAAATCGCGCGCCTGCAGAGTTTGTTGCAACAGGCTTCTGCAGAGAATCAGGCCTGGTCAGAAAAGTACGGCAAGCTGGAAACCGAGCATACGTCATTGCGCGAAACCTTCGCAGGCATTCAGCAACGCTTAGCCTGGTTTGAGAAACAGCTGTTTGGTCAGAAATCAGAAAAGCGCGCCTTGGAATTGGGTATGCAGTTAAGCTTACTGGGCGATATGGTGCCACCGCTGACCCAACCTGAAGGTGAAACCGAATATACCACCTACACCCGCCGCAAAGGCAAACAGCGCCCGGATGATTGCGTTAATGACTGTGGTTTGCGATTTAACGATAACGTACCGGTGAAAGTGATTACGCTGATACCAGACGAGTTAAAAGGGGAAGATGCCGACCAGTATGAAGTGATTGGCGTAAAAAGCACCTTCCGCTTAGCACAGCGCCCAGCGAGCTTCGACGTGCTGCGCTATGACCGGCAAATCATCAAACACAAAGACAGCGACACTATCCTGCCAAGCGCAGCGCCGTTCAATGTGCTGGATAAAAGCGTGGCGGATGTGAGCTTTATCGTCGGCATGCTGGTGGATAAATTCCAATACCACTTGCCGCTGTATCGCCAACACCAGCGCTTAGCCGCAGCGGGCATTACTTTAAGCCGCAGCACACTGGGCACCATCGTGGCACGCGGTATTGATTTACTCTATCCGATTGTAGATGCGATGCTGACCAGCATCTTACAAAGCCAGGTGCTGGCAATGGACGAGACGCCGATTAAAGCTGGCAAAGCGGGCCCGGGCAAAATGAAGCAAAGTTACTTCTGGCCGGTGTATGGTGATAAGGATGAAATTGTTTTTACCTTCTCCACCAGCCGCGGGCGGCAACATATAGAAGGGATATTAAAACATCGCTTTAAAGGGACTTTATTAAGCGATGGCTACAGCGCCTATGCCAGTTATATCAAAGCGAATGAGGGCTTAACCCATGCCCAGTGCTGGGTGCACAGTCGCCGGCAATTTATTGCAGCCGAAAACAGCTGGCCACAACCGGCCAAAGAAGCGATAAGCCTAATCGCTAAGCTGTATGAGATAGAAGAGACTATCCGAAACCAAAAGCTCACGGATGACAAAAAACGCCAATACCGGCTTACGCACAGCAAACCGGTGGTTGACCGCTTCTTTACGTGGTGTGATGACACCCTACAGAATCTGACGCTGCTGCCCAAAGACCCACTACTTAAAGCCATTGGCTATGTACAAAGCAAAGAAATGGCACTGCGCGTCTTCTTAGAAGAACCCGATGTGCCGCTGGATACAAACCATCTGGAGCGGGCGCTCAGGCCCATACCCATGGGGAGAAAAAATTGGTTGTTCTGTTGGACAGAAATCGGTGCTGAGCATGTTGGCGTTATCCAAAGCCTGATAGTCACTTGTCGATTGCATGATATCAATGTAAACGATTATCTGACCGATGTACTGCTACGCATCAGCCAACACCCTGCCAGCCTGGTACACGAACTGACGCCACGGTATTGGAAAACCAAGTTCGCCGACAATCCACTGCGTTCAGACCTCTTTGCTTTACCCGCCACTTCGGTAGAATAGCCTCCAGACGGAGGCGATATGCGCATAGAAGACCTAACCTTAGACGAATTACATGACCTGAACGAGCTCATCTGCAAACGGATTGAGTACTTACGTTTGCAAAACGACATCAATGTTCTAAGCCAGCTACGTTTAGGCCAAAAAGTCCACTTCAAGGCCAAAGAAGGCCAAGTGTTCGGGGTGGTTATCAAAATCAACAAGAAATCAGTGATGGTGGTCAGCGATGATAACCGCCAGTGGAAAATCCCACCAGGACTGGTGCAGATCATGAAAGACATCTAGCCAGGATGCTTGGCCGAAATCTATAAGGCGTCAATACGTCCTAAAATGGACGCTTACG